>DATFCF010000596.1:0-4067 GCA_035253445.1 Mycobacterium sp. | reverse complement strand
TGAATTATGTTGCGGTACAGCGCCGTCAGCTCCATCCCCGGAGGCCGGTTCACCACCGCCGGGCGGGTCCGGTTCCGGTGGCGGCTCGTCGGCGGATTCCCCGGCCCGAGACATCGCCTCGTCGAGTTGGTCCTGATCAAGCCCTGGGTCGTCGAACGGGTCGCGGCGACGCCGGTGCGGCAGCGCGAGTTCGGCGGCCACCCGAATGTCCTCTTCCTCCACCGCGGACACCCCACGCCAGGCAGCATGCGCGACGGCGGTGCGTGCCACCACCAGATCAGCCCGCATCCCGTCGACGTCGAAGGCCGCGCACAGCGCAGCGATTCGCCGTAACTCGCTGTCCGGCAACGCCACCGAACTGATCGATGCCCTGGCCGCCGCGATCCGACGAGCCAGCTCCGAATCGGCCTCGACGTACCGCTGCGCAAACCCAGCGGGATCGGCCTCGAACGCCATCCGCTGCCGGATGACATCGACCCGGATGTCGACCTCGCGGGATGCGTGCACGTCGACCGTCAGCCCGAACCGGTCCAGGAGTTGCGGGCGCAGCTCGCCCTCTTCGGGATTCATGGTGCCGATCAGTACGAAGCGGGCCTCGTGACTGTGCGATACACCGTCACGCTCGACATGCACCCGGCCCATCGCCGCGGCGTCGAGCAGCACGTCGACAAGATGGTCATGCAGCAGGTTGACCTCGTCGACGTAGAGCACGCCGCCGTGGGCGCGGGCCAGCAGTCCCGGCGAGAACGCGTGTTCGCCGTCGCGCAGCACCTTCTGCAGGTCCAGCGACCCGACGACACGATCCTCCGTGGCCCCGATCGGCAGCTCGACCAACGACGCACCATCGACCGCGCTCAGCACCGTCGCCAGACCGCGCACCGCAGTGGATTTCGCGGTGCCCTTCTCGCCGCGGATCAGCACGCCACCGATCTCGGGCCGCACCGCGCACAACAGCAGCGCCAGCCGGAGGCGGTCGTGGCCGACGATCGCGCTGAACGGATACACCGCTGTCGATTCCCGGGGCGTCCCTTCACCCTTCGGGTGGGCGGCGCCCTCAGCGCTCCTGCCCTCCGGCCTCATGGCTTCACCATCGGCACATGCGGGATTCCGTCATCGAGGAATTCCTCACCGTCACGGACGAATCCGTGACGGCCGTACATCTCCTCGAGATAGGTCTGCGCGTTGATGTGGCACGGGTAGTCACCGACCTCGGCCAGCGCGGCCTGCAACAGCCGGGCGGTATGACCATGGCCGCGGGCGCTCTTCTTCGTGCAGACGCGGCCGATCCGGAACGCCTTCTGCCCGCCGGGATGTTCTTCCATCAGCCGCAGCGTCGAGATGACTTCGCCGTCGGGTCCTTCGAGCCAGAAGTGGCGGGTTTCGGCCAGCAGGTCACGACCGTCCAGCTCGGGATACGGGGTGGCCTGCTCGACAACGAACACCTCGACCCGCAGCTTGAGCAGCTCGTAGAGCATCGCGGCATCGAGGTCCTTGGCCCAGCTGCGGCGCAGCGCGACGGTCATTCGGCAGCCACCTTCACACGGCCACTGGCGGGACTGTCCAACCTGAGCACCTTCGAACCCCACGCCCCCAGTTCGCAAAACGGCGCCGGTTCGCCCGAGAGTTCGGTACCCAGTGACGGCACCATCTCCGTGCGATTGGGCAGCCAGGACTGGTAGCGGTCGGAAAAGCAGCGCTCCATCACGTCGATCATTGCAGGCCCCGCCGTGGAGGCTCCCGGCGAGGCACCCAGCAACCCGGCGATGATGCCGTCCGCCGTACGCAGCACGGTCCGCTCGTCACGGCTTACGGGTGTTCCGGGCTATCCCGGCCTGCCAACACCAATGCGTCCACCACAGGCCGATTAAGGTAGCTGTCGTGCCTGAATGGGAGCCCGACGTGCTGCCGGGTTACTGGCAGCAGACGTTTCCGCTCGGCTCGGACCCCGACGGGGAAGGAAATCTCGTCGCCACGCTTGTGCGTCGCGGTGAGCCCGATCCCTCCGCAACCCGCGCAGTCCTGATGGTGCACGGGTTCACCGATTACTTCTTCAACACCGAGCTGGCCGATCAGTTCGCCGCCCGCGGTTTTGCTTTCTACGCAATTGACCTGCACAAATGCGGCCGCTCATGGCGCGATGGCCAGACCCCGCACTTCACCACCAACCTGGCGCGATACGACACCGAGCTAGAGCAAGCCCTCGACGTCATTGCCGGCGTGTCTTCTGCCAAGATCCTCGTCTACGGGCACTCCGCCGGCGGTTTGATCGTGTCGCTGTGGCTGGACCGGTTGCGCAGCCGCGGTGCGACTGAGCGCAAACACGTGGCGGGCCTGGTGCTCAACAGTCCATGGCTGGATTTGCAGGGCCCCGCGATACTGCGCACTGTCCCCGCCGCGGCCGCGATCGGTGCGGTGTCGCGGTTCCGTAAGCGCTTGGTGGTACGCCCGCCTACCGAAGGCGGGGGTTACGGCGCGACCTTGCACCGCGACTATTCCGGTGATTTCGACTATGACCTGAGGTTGAAACCGATCGGTGGTTTTCCCGTCACATTCGGCTGGATACATGCCATCCGGCGAGGCCACGCGAAACTGCATCGCGGCCTGGACGTCGGCGTGCCCAACTTGATCCTGCGGTCGGACCGCAGTGTGCGCGAAGTCAGCGATCCGGACGTCATTGCGCGTGGTGACGCGGTGCTCGACGTCAAACAGATCGCGCGGTGGGCCGGATGCATCGGAAACCGCAGCACCATAGTGCCGATCGCCGACGCCAAGCACGACGTGTTTCTTTCCATCGCGGACGCGCGGGCGCTGGCCTACCGCGAATTGGGTCGCTGGCTGGATTCCTACATTGCCGAATCGGAAACCACTGGCCCCGCAACACAACCCGAACGAGGATGATCACATGACCCACTTCGACATCGCGATCATCGGCACGGGCTCGGGTAACTCCATCCTCGACGAACGCTACGTCGACAAGCGTGTGGCGATCTGCGAGCAGGGCGTTTTCGGCGGCACCTGCCTCAACGTCGGCTGCATACCGACGAAGATGTTTGTCTACGCCGCGGAAGTGGCTCAAAGTGCCAGGGGTTCAGCGCAATACGGGGTCGACGCCCACGTCGACGGCGTCCGGTGGGGTGACATCGTGTCGCGCGTGTTCGGCCGGATCGATCCTCTGTCGCTTGGCGGCGACAACTATCGGCGCTCCTCCCCGAACGTCGAGGTATTCGCCAGCCACACGCGATTCGGGCCCACTCGCTCCGACGGCCGCCACACGCTGCGCACCGATGAGGGCGACGAGTTCACCGCCGACCAGGTTGTCATCGCGGCCGGTTCCCGCGTCGTGGTTCCCAACGCCATCGCCGAATGCGGTGTCCCCTACCACACCAGCGATACGGTCATGCGAATCGCCGACGTGCCCGACCACCTCATCATCGTCGGCGGCGGGTTCGTGGCGTGCGAGTTCGCTCACATCTTCTCCGCGCTGGGAAGCCATGTGACGCTGATGATCCGGGGCAGCACATTGTTGCGCGGCCACGACGACGACATCGCGATGCGCTTCACCGACATCGCGTCCAAGAAGTGGGAGATCCACGGTCACCACGAGGTGGTCGACGCCCGCCGCGTCGGTGACGGTGTCGAGATCCGATGCAATGACGGCTCGACGCTGCGGGGTGACACGCTGCTGGTGGCGACGGGCCGTGTGCCCAACGGCGACCTCCTCGACGCCGACCAAGCGGGTGTGAAGGTGACAGCGGGTGGCCAGGTGGTCGTCGACGAGTACCAACGCACCACCGCGCGTGGCATTTTCGCGCTCGGCGACGTCTCGTCGGACTACCAGCTCAAGCATGTCGCCAACCACGAAGCTCGCGTCGTGAAGCACAACCTGCTGCAGGACTGGGACGACACCGAGGCATTGATGCCGTCGAGTCACCGCTACGTACCGTCGGCCGTCTTCACCGACCCACAGATCGCCAGCGTCGGGTTCACCGAGAACCAGGCTCGGGCAAAAGGTTTCAACATCAAGGTGAAGATCCAGGATTTCGCCGATGTCGCCTACGGCTGGGCGA
>DATFCF010000595.1:0-2168 GCA_035253445.1 Mycobacterium sp. | reverse complement strand
CAGCTCGTAGATGACGGCGTTGCCGACGCGTTGCGCACTGACCACGTGATGACGCTTGAGAACCGCCAGGTGCTGCGACAACAGCGTCGGCTCGATGTCGGTGCCTGCCAGAATCTCGCTGACGGACGTGGGCCGGTCATTGGCGGACAGGATCTCGAGTACGCGGATGCGCGCCGGATGAGCCAGGGCCTTGAAGAGATTGGCCTTGATCTCATAGAGCGGCTGGTCAAAGCGATGAGGCATGACGGCCTAACAAAAAACGGATTGAACGAATGCTCAATTCACGATATAAGAATGGGACGTCGTCGCGCAAATTAAGCACACTGGAGTGATGGATCCGGTCATCGCGCTGCGCCAGATTGCCTATTACAAGGACCGGGCGCGTGAAGACCCGCGGCGGGTGATGGCCTACCGCAACGCCGCCGATATCGTCGCCGGGCTGAGCGACGCCGAACGCGATCGCCATGGTGCGGCCAGCAGCTGGCAGTCGTTGCCGGGCATCGGGCCGAAAACCGCCAAGGTGATCGCCCAGGCATGGGCCGGCCGTGAACCCGAAGCGCTGGTCGAGTTGCGTTCGGCGGCAAAGGATCTCGGCGGCGGCGATGTTCGCGCCGCGCTGCGCGGCGACCTTCACGTCCACTCGAACTGGTCGGACGGGTCCGCACCGATCGAGGAAATGATGCTCGCCGCAAGGGAGTTGGGTCACGAATACTGCGCGCTGACCGACCACTCGCCGCGACTGACGATCGCCAACGGACTGTCGCCTGAGCGGCTGCGAAAGCAGCTGGACGTGATCGACGAGCTGCGCGAGACGGTGGCGCCGATGCGCATCCTCACCGGCATCGAGGTCGACATCCTCGAGGACGGTGCCCTGGATCAGGAGGCTGAGTTGCTCGAGCGGCTCGACGTCGTGGTGGCAAGCGTGCACTCCAAGCTGAAGATGGACGCGCCGTCGATGACGCGGCGGATGATCAAGGCGGTCGAGAACCCGCACACCGACGTGCTCGGTCACTGCACGGGCCGGCTGGTCACCGGGGGCCGAGGCATGAGGCCGGAGTCGAAGTTCGACGCCGAGAAGGTGTTCACCGCCTGCCGCGATAACGGCACCGCCGTCGAGATCAATTCGCGGCCCGAGCGCCGTGATCCGCCGACCCGGCTGTTGAACCTGGCGCTGGAGGTCGGCTGCCTGTTCTCCATCGACACCGATTCACATGCTCCGGGTCAGCTGGAGTTTCTCGGCTACGGCGCACAGCGCGCATTGGACGCGAAGGTTCCACTGGAGCGAATCGTCAACACCTGGCCTGCCGACAAGCTGCTGGACTGGACGACGCCTTAGCGGTCAGCTCGCGGTGGTGAACGGGTTATGTTCGGCCAGAAGCTTTTCCATCCGCGCCTCGTCGAGACGGACCCGGATGGTCGCGGCCTCTTCTTGGTCGCGGATCACCTTGGCCAGCGTGAACGAGCTGGTCACCAGGAACAGGACGGTCATCCCTAGAAAGAGCCGCTGCCACAGGTCCAGCGGCAGGAAGAGAATTCCGCCGAGCGCGCCGAGCAGACTCACGCCGAATGCGACGGCGGCCTGAAGGAAGAACGCCGCGGTGTTCCTGGATGGGCGGTTGAATGTGGTCATGTGTGCAGCCTGTCGCAGGGAGGACGGCGGCGGCTGAGTGAGACTACTCAAATCCTGCTGTCCTAGTCCGGCAGGTGCGGCATTTCCAGACCGGAGTCGCGGCCGAGAAGGACGCCGCGAGTCACCGAGCTGTTGCCGTAGCGGCGACGCACCTGGTCGACAGCCTCGTCGATGGCGGTGGTGTCGGCGTGTCCCCGACTGACGTGTGGGCCCACCTCGAACGGCAGCTCCAGCTGCTGGGCACCCTCGCGGTCGATGTTGGACACCGCGAAGCCGACCAGCGTCAGGCCGCGCTCGGCGATCAGGGGAGCGGCGGCGGCGACCAGACCGCGCGCGGTTTCGAGGATGGCGTCGGTCGAGGCCGTCGCACGACGCATCGTGTGCGAGCGGGTGGCCCGGCCGAAGTCGTCAAACCTCAACCGCAGCACCACCGTTCGGCCGGTGCGGCCGGCGGTGCGCATCCGCCGGGTGATCCGGTCGACGAGGTTGACCACCACCGCGTCGACCTCCGCTGCCGACATCGTGTTTCCGCGACGGC
>DATFCF010000594.1:0-2618 GCA_035253445.1 Mycobacterium sp. | reverse complement strand
TGCCCTGGCCATTGCCGCGCCGCAATACCGATTGGCGCCGCATACGGCACAAGCCAAAGCCAAATTCATCCGCGAGATCGCGACGGCCATCACCCGGGCACTCGGCTGAAGCACTCAGCACTCGGGTGTGTCGACGACACTCCGAGCTCGGTACCGCTTCGCGGGACCACTTGTTCCGCGTAGAGGAATCCCGCCTTTCTCTGTTCCGATGTGCGGGCTTCTGATCGTAACGTCAGTCACACGCCCCCGTAATTCGCGGAAAGACATCCGTTGCCATCGAAGGAACGCTGCCTCATGACCCAGACCACTGTGCCTCAAGTCGGACACCTCATCGCCGGGAAGATGTCCGCCTCCGACGTCCGGGACGTGCGCGATCCAGGACGTCTTGACGACGTCGTGGCCCAGGTCGCCGTCGGCACCGTCGATGACGCGGACCGTGCGGTGCGCGCCGCGCATGCGGCCTACCCCGGCTGGCGGGACACCTCAGCCACCGAACGGGCACAGCAGCTGCTCGTCGCCGCGGAAACGTTGGCCGGCAGTGGCGAGGAGCTCGCCCCGTTGCTGGTGCGGGAGCACGGTGGCGTGCTCTGGGAAGCCCAGACCGACTACGCCTTGGGCACTGGGGTGCTCCAGCACACGGCAGGCCTGCTGGAGGATTTTCTGCGCCCGGTCCAGTTCGACGACGAGCAGTGCTTCATCAGCATCGAGAAGGCCCCGCGCGGAGTCGCGGCCGCCATCGTGCCGTGGAATATGCCGATCGTCCTGACCATGGTGAAGCTGGCACCCGCGCTTGCGACGGGCAACACTCTGGTGCTCAAGCCATCGCCGTTCGCGCCTGCCGCATTGACCCTCACGTTGCAGAAGATGGCGGCCGCACTACCTGCCGGCGTGCTCAACGTCGTCCATGGTGACGGTGACGTGGGCGCCGTGCTGTGCAGCCACCCGCTGGTCCGCAAAGTCGGCTTCACCGGCGGCACCGCGACCGCGCAGAAGGTTGTCGAGGC
This sequence comes from Mycobacterium sp., assembly GCA_035253445.1. Taxonomy (GTDB): domain Bacteria; phylum Actinomycetota; class Actinomycetes; order Mycobacteriales; family Mycobacteriaceae; genus Mycobacterium. Next base: position 1,614 of record DATFCF010000594.1, on the reverse strand, counting down.
CACCTCCTCGACGATCAAGAACCTCACCCTGGAGCTCGGCGGAAACGACCCCGCCATTGTTCTTGACGACGCCGATATCGATGCCGTCCTCGACGGAATGCTCAGGGGCGTCTACACACGGACCGGCCAGATCTGCTTCGCGATCAAGCGAATCTATGTGCCGCGCAACATGTACTGGCGATTCGCAGACGCTTTCTGCGACCGGGTCAACGAATACTCGGTTGGCCATGGTCTGGATCCTCGAGTTACCTTCGGCCCGATCAACAACGAGACACAGTTCAAGAAGGTCCTCGACCTGCTCGACCGAACCCGCAACTCTTCGGCCACCCTGGTCGAGCTCGGACGCAAACTCGACCCGGCGTCATGGGAGAACGGGTACTACGTTCTGCCGCATGTCGTATTGGACGTCGATCACAATGCAGCGGTTTCTCGCGAAGAGCAGTTCGGTCCCGTTGTCCCGCTGATCGCCTACGACGACGAGGAGCAGGTCATCGGCTGGGCCAACGACAGCGAGTACGGCCTGTGCTCGTCGGTGTGGACCAGCGACCCCGCACGGGGCATCGCCCTGGCGCGCCACATCGAAGCAGGTAGCACGTTCATCAACACGCACTCATTTGAATCACTGGATCTGCGGATGCCCTGGGGCGGCGTCAAGCAGAGCGGCGTCGGGCGTGAGTTTGGCGACGCCGGCATGTCCGAGTACGTCGAGGAGCATTCGATTCGCCACTTGAAGTAGGCACCTTTTCGCCCCCAACCTCATCCTGTCCATCCCAAGGAAATGGAGACATCACCATGACAGCCACCACTGGATCCCGTTCCGCGGCCTCACAGACTGGCCGCGAACTCGGCACATGGACCACCGTCAAGGCCACTGTCGAAAACGGGACCGCCTGGGTGGTGCTCAACCGCCCCGAGAAACGAAACTGCATGAGCCCGACCCTCAACGACGAGATGCTTGAAGTGCTCGACACGGTCGCGCTCGACACCGAGGCGCGCGTCATGGTCCTCACTGGCGCCGGCGAGGCGTTCACCGCCGGGATGGACCTCAAGGAGTTCTTCCGCGACACCGACGCGCTCTCGCAAGTCGAGCGGGAGATCAAGCAGCGCTCTGCGTTTGAGTGGCAGGGACCACGGCTACGTCAGTTTCCGTTGCCGACCATCGCGATGGTCAACGGATACTGCTTCGGCGGCGGATTCCACCCGCTGGCCAACTGTGACTTGGCCGTCGCCGCCGACGAAGCGATATTCGGCCTGTCCGAAGTCAACTGGGGAATCATCCCCGGCGGCAACGTTCCTCTTGCGGTCGTGCACACGATGAATCTGCGTGACGCAATGTACTACAGCATCACCGGCGAGACCTTCGACGGACGCAAGGCGGCTGAGATGGGTCTGGTCAACGAGTCCGTTCCACGTGATCGGCTGCGCACCAGGGTCATTGAGATCGCCAACGTGTTGAAGTCGAAGAACACGGCGATTGTCCGCGGCACCAAGGAGACCATCCGCCATCTGCGCACCATGGGGTGGACCGAAGGGGAGAACTACATCAACGCCAAGTTCGCCGAGGCCCTCTACAACGACCCCGAGCACGGCCGGACGAACGGCCTCACGCAGTTC
>DATFCF010000593.1:0-13401 GCA_035253445.1 Mycobacterium sp. | reverse complement strand
ATCACCGAGGTCAACCAGACGTATCTGAACCAGGGCAGGTTGAAGGTCGAGGTGCTGGCCCGTGGCACCGCGTGGCTGGACACCGGCACGTTCGACTCGCTGCTGGACGCGGGCGACTACGTCCGCACCATCGAACGTAGGCAGGGCCTGAAGATCAGCGTGCCCGAAGAGGTGGCGTGGCGGGTCGGCTTCATCGACGACGACCAGTTGGCCGCCCGCGCGCAGACCCTGCTCAAGTCGGGCTACGGCGCCTACCTGCTGGAACTGCTGGACCGCTAGCGGTATCGGCGTGCGGGGTCGCGAGCACCGCGGCGATCGCCGTCGTCAACGGCACCGACAGCGCAAGCGCGATACCGCCCACCGCCGAGCGGGCGATCTCGATGGCGACGCTCTCGCTGGTCAGCACGTCGCCAAGGGCCCGGTTGGCCACGCTGAACAACAGCAGCAGCGGCAGCGCGCTGCCCGCGTAGGCAAGCACCAGCGTGTAGACCGTACTGGCGATGTGGTCGCGGCCCACCCGCATGGCGCCGACGAAGATCGCCCGTCGCGAGCTGCCTTCGAGTTCGGCCAGCTCGAAAACCGTCGACGCTTGCGTCACCGTGACGTCGTTGAGCACGCCGAGCGAGCCGATGATGAACCCGGCCAGCAGCAGGCCGGTGATCGACACGTTGCCCATATAGGCGGCCACTTCGTTGTTCTGATCTTCCGAGAGGCCGGTAAGGTTGGCCAATTCGATTGCGCCCCAGGACAATAACGCCGCCAGAAGCAGCGCCGCCAGGGTCCCGAGCAGTGCCGCGCTGGTGCGCAGACTCACCCCGTGTGCGAGGTAAATGACCGCGTACAGGATCGCCGCCGAAGCCACCAGCGCGACCGGGATAGCGGAGGCGCCGTCGCGCAGAGCGGGCAGCAAAAACACCACCAGAACCCCGAACGCCACGACGATACCCACCAGGGCTCGCAGCCCCCGCCATCTGGCGACCGCCACGACGACGATGGCGAACGCCGCCGCCAGCCCGATGAGCGGCCAGGTTCGCTCGTAGTCATAGAACGAGTAGATGGTCAGCCCGCTCTGGTCGACCTGGCGGCTGATCCGGATGTCGTCGCCGACGGCCAGGTTGGGCTGGCCCGGTCCGCCGCTGAATTCCAGCAGCGTGTTGGCGCCCTTGTTCGGTCCGGAGTCGATGGCCACCAGCGTCTGCACACATTGGGCGCCGTCGCCCTGCGCGGGCAACGGGGCGGCGGTCAGTACCGCGCCGACAGACGGGCTGCCGCAGGTCGCGGCGCTGCTGGAGAGCACATGGCCCGATTCGGTGGTGACGGCGCCACCGGTGGCGTTCTGGAACGGCAGCGGGATGTCGACCTTCTGCTGGCTGGGCCACAGCCACGCGGCTCCGGCCAGGGCGGCGATGCCGATGGCGATCAACAGCCCGACGACGATCTTGGCGGCAAGCGGTCCCAACGGTGCCGGACCGCTCAAAGAGTGAGAGTGGGCATGGGAGTGCGTCACAGCGCCACACGGTACTCACATAGGCAGAGCGGAAGCTGGGCGTGAGTTAATCGAGTCTTCCCGCCGGCCGGACGCCCGGGGTGAGATGCCGTGTCCGGTTGGTCAGCCATGCGTGGAATTCGGCTGCCGGAAGGGGCGGACAGTGCACATGGCCTTGGGTGATAGTGCAACCGTAACGGCGCAAGACCAGCAGGGTGTCCTCGTCTTCGACGCCTTCGGCGACGAGATCGGCGTCCAGGCTGTGGGCAAGCGCGACAGTGGAGCGCACGATCGCAACGGAGCGGGGATCGCGAGCCAGCCGCGCGACGAAGACCTTGTCGAGCTTCAGTTCGTCGACCGACAAATCCTGCAGGCGCACCAGCGAGGACCAGCCGGCGCCGTAGTCGTCCAGTGACAGCCGGACTCCGAGCCGCCGCAGGGCGCCGACGGTGTTGCGCGATCGTTGCGAGTCGGTCGTCAGCGTGGATTCGGTGATTTCAAGGATGAGGGCATCGGCGGGCAGTCCATGGATCTGCAGCAGTCGGTCGATGGAGTCGACGAGGTCCGCATCGAGCAGGTTGGTGGTCGAGAGGTTCACGGCGACGGTCAGGGTGATGCCCTCAGCGCGCCAGGACCGAATCTGGGCCAACGCGATCTCCAGCACCCGCGCGGCCACCGGCCGCATCAGGCTAGCCCGTTCGGCTGCGGGCAGGAACTCGTCGGGCAGCAGCACCCCGCGGGTCGGGTGGTTCCACCGCACCAGCGCTTCGACGCTGTGTACCTGTTCGTCCTCAGCGTTGATCTTGGGCTGGTAATGGCACGTCAGGTCGCCGGTGCTGACCCCGAACTCACGCAGTTTCTGTCGTGCGGAGGAAACCGTGGTGCGCAGGTCCTCGATGAGCTGTGCGTCGTTGCACTTGTGCAGATCCGCGGTGGCGTCGTACACCGCGATTGCGCGCTCGGTGGCTTTCGCATCGGTCATTGCCGTCTCGGCGAGGTTCAACAACTCCTGTGGATGAGCGCAGTGGTCTGGCCACAGCGCGATCGCGACGTTGACATCGACTTGCACGGTGATGTGATCGAGGGCAAACGGTGCGCGCAACGCATCCATCAAGGATCCGGCACGGGCACGTGCAGTGACGAGGTTGACGTCGTCGGCCATCAGGATTGCGAACGCGTCGCCACCGGTGCGGGCCAACAGATCTGGCGCTCGGACCGCTTGCGACAACCGGTCGGCGATGCAACGCAACAGTTCATCACCGACGCTACGACCGAGGGAATCGTTGATCTCCCTGAACTGACACACGTCCAGCAGCACGCATCCCAGCCGTGCAGGGGCCCGGTCCCGCGCCGGCGCGGGCTGCTCATCCAAGGGTCCGGCGGTTAGCGCAGTCGCCAGTGCCCGTCGGTTGGCCAGCCCGGTCAATTCGTCGGTCATGGCGTGTTCGTGGCTCGCGGCGAGGGCGCTTGCGTCGCGGAACGTCACTGCGTAGCGGGCGGCGACTGCGGCCAGGCTCAGCGCGGCCAGCGTCACCGGGAGCCGCTCACCGTACGCGAAGATCGCGACTCCGAGCGCGATGACGCTGCATGCGATCGGTGGTACCAACGACACCCGGCCGGCTTTCGGGCGGGACGGCACAGCGGACGGAGGCAGCCAGCTCGCTGCTGCAATCAACAGGAAGGCCGCGGGCCAGCAGGCATCGCTCCACGCTCCCTCCAGATATGAGCCGCGAGCGGCCGCTGTTATGTAGATGGCGTCCGCGACTGCCCACAGTGCGAAGCCGGCCACGAGCAAGCCCCACCGCCACTCGGTGCGCCAGCCCAAGATCGCGAGCGATCCAAACGATAGGGCCAGCAGCAGTAGGTCCCCTACTGGGAACCCCAGGCCCACCAGCACGGTGGCCCACGACCCGCCCGCGGCCGCGATAATCGGTCCGAATGCTGGCGCCGCGGCCACTGCGGCGACGGTGAACCCGACCACCAGTGCGTCGAGTCGGATCGCGGCCGGCACATGCCGCAGTCGCGTGCGAAGCAGCAGCAGCAAGCCGGTGTAGACGAGGGGATAAAACGCCAGCCACACCGGATCGGCGACTGATGGCCACTGGCCCTCGGGGACCCAGAGGGCGTACACGACGGTACCGATCGTCGTCGCGCACATACCCGCAGCGATGAAAAGCCATCCCCAGCGCTCGGCTGCGACGCGATATGCGCGGGCAGCGACAAGCGCAGCCGTAGATAGATAGAGGCCAGTTTCCAGCCAAGTGTCGAGCGGCGCGATACGGCCCGGATTCGTGCGGACCACCGTGGAAACTGCAAACACGACAACCCCGATCAGCACCGCACCGAACGCCAGCTGGATGCCGGGAGGGCACTGGCGTGGCTGCGGCGCGCCAACAGCTTCCGGTGCGTGCCTGGGTAGGTCCGCGCCATTACGCCTGTCTGCGGTTGGCAGCGCCGCGGGATCAGCTTTCTGGTCGGGAACGTCTCGCCGGGGAAGTTCGTGCGGACGGGGCGAATTGGGCACGAAGCTGCGCACGCAGCCCCCTCCGGCGCGCTTGGCGGCATACATGGCGAGGTCCGCGTGCCGGAGCAGGTCGTCGACGGTCGCCTCGGGCGTATCCGCCGTGCACAGCGTCAACCCGACACTGGGCCGCACGGCGAGCGCGACGCCATCGATGACGATCGGCGCCTCGAACGCGCCAAGAACTCTGTCCGCCGCCACCAGGCCGTCATCGACGGAGCCCTCAATCAGGACCGCGAACTCGTCTCCGCCGAGCCGGGCCACGGTATCGGTACTTCTCAGACCTCCGGTAAGGCGGTGCGCGACGCGGACCAGGAGCTCGTCGCCGGCCGGATGCCCCAGTTCGTCGTTGACCTTTTTGAAGTTGTCGAGGTCGAGACACAACACCGTCAGCGGACTGTGTTCGCGTCGCCGCCGCGCCACCGCCAATTCGAGCCGGTCGAGGAATAGTGCCCGATTCGGCAATCCGGTGAGCTGGTCGCGGAAGGCCAGCCGTGAGACATCGGCCAACAGCCTCCGGTTCTCCGCCAGCACAAGGAACTGCCGAAGCAGCACTGCGGTGACGAGAAGCGCACCCGCCCCGGCAAGGGCAACAGATTTGAGCTGTGGCAACGCCTCGGCCAGTCCGACACCGGAAGCAAGCACCAGCGGCAGATACGGCACCAGCAGTCGCGCACGGGACGAGATCAACCCCATTGTCGGATCGACCGGCTGCTCGTCGATGCTCCGCAACGCTGCCAAGCCAAGCGCACCGCACCCGACCATCCACCCCAGGTCGACCATGTTGCCGGTGTGATACCCGCCCACTGCCGTCAATGCGGCGAAGACGCTGTCCGATACGGCGATGAGTATCAATCCGGCGACCAACAGTCCCATGCTCGGCCGGTAGGCGGCGGCCGCGCGAGCCCACGCAATCGTGATGATCGCCGCATCGGCGATTGGGTAGGCCAGCGATACGGCGAAGGCCAGATCTGTATCGCCTCCGGCGTGAAACACGTTGTCCAGTACCGTCACCCACAAAATCAGATATATCGATACCGCGAAGATGACGCCATCGAGCAGAAGACGCTTCTGGGACTGACCCCGGTCGCTGACAGACAACAGCAATACCGCCGCACCCGCACCGACGGGGAAGAGCAGGTATCCAGCGTCAGCCCATGAGGGCGACGGCGCCTGGTCGTAGCGCAGCCACACCTCGTAATAGGCCCAGATGACCTCGCCGGCCGCCCAGGCGAGCAGACCGGCCATCATCGCGAGCCAGCCCCGCCTTGCGCGCCCACTGGCGGCGCGTGCAGCCCAGCCAACGCACCCAATCGCGAACAGCACGCCCGCCAACGACGCAACGTCGTCGACCACGCGGGTGATGTACGGGCCGCCCCAACTTTGCCAGAGCCATACGCCGACGAACGCAGTCGTGCCGAGATAGGCGGCGGCTACCAGGGCCAGTCTTCGATTGAGCAATCCCGCGCGTAGGCCAGCTACCGTGGGTTTCGGTAGGTCCATCGCCGCTCCATGATTCGTCGCCGTCCCCCGCCCATCACCTCCCTCCCCAAGGAGAACAACCGCACCTGCGTAGTCGGAAACTTCACCGCTACCCCACGAAGTTTGCCAGCAAATCGTCGCCCATCCGCTCTCGGCGAACATACGAGCGTGCATGCTGCACTGACGTGACTGCGGATCGTGAAACCGGCAACGCGTCGGTTATCTGTATCCCAATGTAGCGGTTTGACAGCAAATCTTCTGCATATCTGGCCATACTTAGGGATGGACCGTCGACGCGGGCAGCAGCCCGCCCTGTCTCCGGCAGAGATACTCGAGCGGATGCCGGCCTTGGTCGTACTCGAGCGAATCCCCGTTCCGACGCTCGCGATCACCGGCGACGGTTCCATTCTCGTCGCAAACCCGGCGGCCGCCGAGATGCTCGGCTATGCGGAGGATTCGTTGCGGTCGAAGAAGTTTCACGAGATATTCCGCACGCTGATCACCGGATCGGCCATCTCTGCGCTGCAGGCCCACGCGGGTCAGCTCGTGGAGTTGGCGCACGCGGACGGCTCAACGGTGCGGGCATACATGAGTGGGTCTGCGCTGCTGCGCGGGGACGACCCCGCGGCGCTGGCAACGTTCCATGACGTCACCGAGGAGTTGTGGGCGCGGGAGTTTTAGGTCACCGGCGGTTTCGGACGCGATACGTTGCTCTTTGCGACGGCCGAGCAGCGCCTGACGAACTGGACGAAGTAGCCCACTCGATCAGGGGCCGCAAGGCCGGGCAGCATCAGCGTCCATGCATGCTCGAGACTGGAGAAGAGGTCCGCCGGTGCGTCAAGGTCGACTGTTTGACGCAGCCCCATGTAGATCGACATCACCAGGCGACTGACGGCTTTGGGATCGGTGCCCTCGACGATGTCGCCGTCGGTGATGCCCTGCGCCACCATCTCTTCGATCGCCGACGACCACTCTCCGAAAAGTGCCGCCTGCAGTCCTCCGCTTCGGCCGATCTGCTCTATCAAGTGCAGCGCGGCGCGGACCTCGTCGGACTGGATGTCCAGGGTGGCGATGAAGTAGCCGGTCTCGATGAGTGTCTCCAGTCCGGACAGCCGGCGATCAAGGCGCTTGGAAATCCCCCCGCGCACGATCTGCAACTGGTCATCGACAATCGCTACCGCCAGGGCGTTTTTCGACTGAAAGTAGAAGTACAGACCCCCTTTTGTCAGTCCCGCGCTGGATGTGATGTCCTCGAGGCTGACCATCGTGTAGGGCCGCCTGGCGAACTCGCGCGCCGCCGCGCGCAGAATCTGCTGACGCATGCCGTCGGTGCGGCCGCCCGTCGCATCGGTCACCGGGCGACACTCCGACTGCTGATCGCGATCGCCGATAGCACCACAGCGGGAGTCCACGCCATGCCGGATGACCGTCCTTCAAAGCTGTGCGCCAACCGTCTGTCGGATTCGTGATCAGGCGCTGACGTCACGAAATCGTGTTCACCTTACGACACGGCCAAGAGCACTCACTGCTGTGACGCCGTGGACTCTGTCGCGCGAAGCGGTTCGCGAGCAACGAATTCGCGAAGGTAACCGATGGAGTGCTCTGACACCAAGGCCGGCAGCAGAATTCGCCACGTCCGAAGCAGCCGCGCAGACAGGTCGGCGCCGCACGATGCCTCGAACGACATCAGCGATGTGCCGGTAGTCGTGGCGACGAGCGTCTCGGCGGCGGCGTCGGGGTCGATGTCGTCGCGGAGGTCACCTTCTGCGGCGACGCGCCGTAGCTGAGTCGCGATCGTCGCCAACCAGGCGCTGTTGGCGCGCGCTGACTCGTCAAGCTGGCCGAGTGTGTACGTGAGCCGTGCGGCCTCACGCGCGACTCTGCTGTGAGCCATGACATTGGCGACGACGAATGTGCTGTGGATCAGATTCTCGATCGCGGGCGCCGATGATTGACAGGCTGTCCGGAACGCGGCGAGCAGATCTTGACTACCTCGCTCGATAACCGCTGCCGCCACCGCCTCCTTGGAATCAAAGTGATAGTAGAGCGCGCCCTTGGTGAGTTGTGCGCGCTCAATGATGTCGCCCATTCCGGTTGCGGTGTAGCCGATTTCGGCGTATAGCGCGAGCGCCGCATCAATGATCTTCTGCCTCGTGGCTTCCGACCGTGCCTGGCGCGCCATGTCGATTCGGTCCTCCCATGCGGCCCCTCACACGGCGTGCGCGGCTGATCGCGGTCGTCACCCACGTGTGTGACAGGGGGTCAAGATTAACAGCGCGCGGCGAGAGGCACGCAGGCTTGGACAGTTGGCTGTCTGGACGCGACGGCACGCAGCAGGCCTGAACTCCAGGCAAACGTGTGGTGGCAACTCAGTGATCGCTCGGCGAAGGCGCCCTTCGTCCTGCCCACGTTGCGATTCGAAAAGAGATGCAGCCCGCGTCCAACACGGCAGCGTCAATTGAATTGACGACCTCATTTATTTGCCAGATTCGAGCTGTGCCTAGCCGCCCCATCCGCCACCCGGGATGAAAGATTCTTCTCATGGGTAGCCAACTCGTTGCATAGCGAAGGATGCGTGACCTGCACATTCTGTGTATTCCCTGAGGTACAGAGGTCTTTGCCTTTGCAACTATCGGAGACTTAAAGCTTGTTTAGCGGTTGCTAAACAGCCGGATAGTCTTAAACTTCTCCAGCGTGGAGGAAAACGGTACGCAGGATGCAGGCGCCACTGCATCCACCGCGGACGTTGCTAGATCTGCGGTATTGCGCACAAAGAAGTCGCACTGGCGGTACGTCTCACGAATCGGTCACGAACTTGCCTTCCCCCATCGACCGCAGCAGGTCGCTAACTCCGGCGATGGCCGCCGGCAGTCGAGTGCAAACAACACAGGCTCTTCAAAAGAGATTGGAGTCGGGTAGATGGTCGGTCTAGCTGTATCGAACGGAAGCGGTGCCGAGGCGTTGGCGGTTCCATCACAGGGGCCGCAGCCGGCCTCCGTGGCCACCAAACACCACCCACCGACTGTCAGTCTTGTCATCCCGGCACGGAACGAAGCGCGCAACATCGCCTGGGTGCTGGAGCAGGTCGCCGATGATGTCAACGAGATCATCCTCGTCGACGGTGACTCGACTGACGCGACGCTGATCACGGCGCGCAGCCTTCGGCCGGATATCAAAGTGGTTCCTCAGAGCGGCGTCGGCAAGGGCTCCGCGCTGCGAACGGGATTTCTGGCCGCGAGCGGCGACATCATCGTGATGATGGACGCCGACGGCAGCATGGCGCCCCAGGAGATACGGCATTACCTGCACTTCCTGGCCAACGGATACGACTTCGTCAAGGGGTCACGATTCATTGGCGGCGGAGGTTCGTTGGACATCACCCGGATCAGACGACTCGGAAATCGCTTCTTACTGGCAGTCTTCAACTCCCTGTACGGGTCGGACCTCACAGATCTGTGCTACGGATTCTGCGCCTTTCACCGCCGCTACCTCGACCACCTCGAGCTGACGGCAACCGGCTTTGAGATCGAAGCGGAGATGACCGTTCGCGCGATGCAAGCCGGGCTACGAATTGCCGAGGTACCCAGCCTCGAGATGCCCCGCCGCGCAGGCAAATCCAATCTGCGTGCGATCCGCGACGGCAGACGAGTCCTCAGCACGGTGTTACGGGGCCGCCGCCATGGCGAACCGTCACACGCAGTACGACCATCGATCAACGCCCGTATCGGAGAGGAGTAAAGGATGGCGTTCGTCATATCGACCCAGTCGAAAGTCAGTGATGCAGAACGGCGTTCGCGGATCTATTCAGGCGAAGTGTTCTGTATGTCCCCCCGCCGTACGGTGGCCGACTTCGCGGAGTTCGCGTGGCAGATGATTATCGAGGCTTTTGGTGGACTCGACCCGCTCATCGCCCACGAGGAGCTTCTCGTTGAGGAGTATGTCGAGATCCTCGCGCCGCTGAAGACTCAATTCACCCACAGCGCGGCATCAAAGGAGCTGTTGCGCCATGTCTTGGCCGATCTTGGCGCGGATGTCACACGCACGTACTTCGATGTTCCCAAGCTCCGTGTGGTTCCGCCGGCGTCCTACCTCAACGCCGGGTTGGGCTACAACTACACGCCGCATCGGGATGTCTGGTACTCCGCGCCACAATGCCAAAACAACTGGTGGGTGCCGGTTCGCGGAGTCACCGGGGAAAGCTGCATGGCGTTTCACCCGGAGTTCTGGCAGCAACCGACGAAGAACACCAGTCGCGGATTCGACGCGTACGAATGGAACCGGACCTCGCGACGCGACGCCGCGCAGTACACCAAGGACGATCCTCGACCGCACCCCCGGCTGAGCAACGGACGCGGTCCTGGCGGCGAGGTCCGAATAGTCAGTGAGGTGGCGTCGATTCTGTCGTTCTCCGCTGCCCAGCTACACGCCACTGTGCCTAATACGACTCGCGAGGCTCGGTTCAGTTTCGACTTCCGTACGGTGAACATCGACGATCTGGCCGGCAAGCGCGGCCCCAAGAACATCGATTCGGACTCGACGGGAACGTCGTTGCGGGACTTTCGGCGTACCGACAATCTGGATCCGCTTCCCGAGCGTGTGATCAACCAATACGACCACGGCGGGAGCGTCGACGGCGTGCTCGTTTTCGATCCTTCGGTGTTGAACTTCGGAGCGGATCGGTAATGAGAGTTCTCGTTACGGGGCATCTGGGCTATCTAGGCGTGGAGCTGACGCCGGTACTTCAGCGGCTCGGCCACGAGGTGGTCGGGTTGGATACGAATTACTATGCAGGGTGCGACTTCTCAACGCCTCCGGAACCGCTGCCTGCATTGGATGTCGACCTTAGGGACATCACTCCTGCACATCTGGCCGGCTTTGACGCCGTCGTACATCTCGCCGCTCTTTCGAACGATCCGCTGTCGGATCTCAATCCCCGACTGACCTACGACATCAACCTGGATGCGTCCGTGCGGCTCGCCGAGGCGGCAAAGGCGGCCGGCGTCCGTCGCTTCGTCTACTCGTCATCGTGCAGCCTCTACGGACAAGGTGGCGACACCGAGCTGGACGAGCGGGCGCCCTTCAACCCTGTGACTGCGTATGGCAAGACGAAAGTTCTGGTGGAGCAGCAAGTCTCACAGCTGGCTGACGATGACTTCTCGCCCGTGTTCCTGCGAAATGCCACGGTGTACGGGCTTTCCCGGCGGCTGCGCGCCGACATCGTCGTGAACAACCTTGTCGGTTATGCGGCCACCACCGGAACGCTGATTTTGCAGAGCGACGGCACCCCGTGGCGCCCCCTTGTCCATATTCTCGACGTCGCCCAGGCGTTCGCCATGGCACTCGACGCGCCGCGGCCGTCCATCCACAATCAGGCGTTCAACGTCGGACGGGTCGGCGAGAACTATCAGGTCCGCGCCATCGCCGACACAGTGGGCGAGGTCGTCCACGGATGCGACGTGCAGTACGGCGCCGGCGCCACAGCGGACGCCCGTGACTACCGGGTGGACTTCGCCAAGATCGAAAGCAAACTCCCCGGTTATCAACCAGAGTGGACGCTTCGCCGCGGGATCGAACAACTCTGGGCGGCATTCGCCGGTGACGGCATGTCGCGTGAAGCTTTCGAAGCGCCCACCTTCTACCGGCTCCGCACCATTCGGCAACGCCTCGACGACGGCGAGCTCGACGGCGACTTGCGCTGGATTCGTTCTCCGCGCGATGTGTCGATGGGTGAAAGACAGCCGGTATGAACCATCGAATTCCGATCGCGGGGCCATCGGTCACGGATCTCGAGATGCGTTACGTCGCTGAGGCTGCCGGCGAGGATTGGTATGGCAACGCCGGCAGGTCGGTGGGGCTCTTCGAAGCCGAATTCGCGGAGTACCTGGGCACCACCTTCGCCGCCGCGGTGCCCCACGGGACCTCGGCGTTGCATCTGGCGATGGCCGCACTCGACATCGCACCGGGTGACGAGGTCATCGTGCCGGAGTCGACATGGGTCGCTACCGCGGCGCCCATCAAGTACTTCGGGGCCACTCCGGTGTTCGCCGATATCGATGCCAAGACCTGGTGTATGTCGGCCGAATCGCTTGAGAAATGCATCAGTTCGCGCACCAAGGCCATCGTCACCGTCGATCTCTATGGCGGACTGCCCGATATGGAAGCCCTTGATTTGATCGCCGATGGGATTCCGGTGATCGAAGATGCCGCGCAGGCCGTTGGCGCGAAAATGTTCGACCGTCCGGCGGGGACATTGGGCGACGTCGGCGCTTTCAGCTTCCACGGCACCAAGACAATGACCACCGGTGAGGGCGGGATGGTCGTGACGAATCGCCCCGACGTCGCGGAGAGAATCGCACGCCTGCGCGACCACGGACGGACCGCAGCAGACTTCAAATACTTTGTCACCAGCGAGATCGCATACAAGTACCGGATGAGCAGCTTGCAGGCGGCGTTCGGCAGGGCGCAGTTGGCCCGCATCGACGATCTCGTCGGCAAGAAGCAGCAGATCTTCCAATGGTATGAGGATCGGCTCGGCGACGTTCCCGGTATCGGATTGAACCCACGCCAGCCGGGCGTCACGAGCGCATTCTGGATGACCACCGTTGTCCTCGACCGGTCCTACGGCCTGTCCACTCATGAGCTCATGGGGCTGTTCGACGAACACGGCGTGGATACCAGGCCATTCATGCCGCCGCTGAGCTCACTGCCTGCGTTCGCTGAGTACGGCGATTCCGTCAGCGCGGCGGCGCAAAACGTGGTCGCATACGACCTCGCGCAACGGTCGATCAATCTGCCTTCCGCGCTCAATCTCACTGAAGGGCAAGTCACTCGGGTATGTGACTTGCTGCGAATGTTCCTGCTCAGCAAGGAGTCCCGATGAAAGCTGTCATTCTCGCAGGCGGACGCGGAACCCGGATAAGCGAAGAGTCGCAAACGCGGCCGAAACCGATGGTCGAAATCGGCGGACGCCCGGTCCTCTGGCACATCATGAAGATCTACTCCGCCGCCGGCATCACGGATTTCATTGTGCTGCTTGGCTACAAGGGCTACATGATCAAAGAGTACTTCGCCAATTACTTCCTGCACATGTCGGATGTGACGATCGACCTGGCATCGGACACCATCAACACCTTGCAGTCGAAAACGGAACCATGGACCGTCACACTGCTCGAAACGGGTGCGGACACGATGACCGGTGGACGACTGTTGCGGGCCAGGGAGCACATCGGTGACGAGGTGTTCACCTTCACCTACGGTGACGGTGTCACCGACCTGAATGTCCGCAACGTCATCGATTTTCACCGGACCACAGGGTCGATCGCGACCGTGACGGCGGTTCAGCCGCCAGGCCGATACGGCACGCTCCAGTTCGACGACGACAGGGTGCAGTTCCAAGAAAAGCCGCAAGGCGAGAGCGGCTGGGTGAACGGCGGCTTCTTCGTCGCGTCGCCAACGATCCTCGATTACATCGACGGCGACGAGACGGTGTTCGAGCAGGCGCCGCTGCAGAGGCTGGCCTCCGACGGCGAACTCACCGCATATCAGCACCACGGTTTCTGGCGGGGAATGGACACGATGTGGGACAAGATTTATCTCAATGAGCTGTGGGAAAACAATAAGGCGCCGTGGCGCACCTGGCCTTCCGAAATCGTATAGGGGTTAGTAATGGACTCGTTGTGCCGTCAATGCAGCACGCCTTTGAGACAGTCTTTCTGCGATCTCGGAATGACGCCGCTGGCGAATTCGTACCTGACCGAAGCGGACTTGAATCGTGGCGAGGTGTTTTACCCGCTACACGCTTATGTGTGTTTGAACTGTTTTCTGGTCCAGCTCGCCGAATTCGAATCGCCTGAGGCTATCTTCGGCGATTATCTGTATTTCTCTTCATACTCGCAGAGCTGGTTGGATCACG
>DATFCF010000592.1:0-4160 GCA_035253445.1 Mycobacterium sp. | reverse complement strand
TACAGACGGCTCCGCGGGTTCAAGAAGGCCAAGGCCTGCTGGGACGGGATCACCCACCGGTACCCGAACCTGTTCGCCCACTGGCGCTACGCCCGCGACTTCTGGCCACCGGCGATGACAGGAGCCGGGTGACGGGAGACTGTCACGCCCGGTTCTGAGGGAGCCCGGAGGTGCGACCCCTCCGGGCCACCCGACCCCCAGCGATACCTACTACCCGACGACGACGAGGACTCGACCGCGGACTGAATTGCCCGCGGCCGGATCGTCGTGAGTTCAGCAGGAGACGTCGACGTAGACGGTGCTTGACGTGACGGTGGTGACGATGTCGTCCATTGCGCCAGGCGCACCGGAATCCATCCGGGCGAATGTCTGGCCGGGGCGCACCGCATCGACGGTGCACTGGTCCAGCGGTGCCGTGCCGGTCTTGTTGAGAATCACGGTGAGACCATCGGCCTGCAGTCGACGCACCGTCTGGTCCGCCGTATTGGGGCCTGACGGCGCCGCGCTGGCGGCACCCGCGAATCCCATTGCGGCTGCGGCGAATGCACCGGCGGCGATGGCGGAGATGGTGAACGACTTCATTGTCTTGCCTTTCCAGAGGGCTACTGCGGATGAAGCTGTGGTGTGGACACACCCGTCATTCGTTACAGAAGCCCGTCCGGATGGGGTGAGTGCTAGAGCGGCGACGCGCCCCGCAGGTGCTCGAAAATCAGCGA
The DNA here is from genome assembly GCA_035253445.1 of Mycobacterium sp. GTDB lineage: Bacteria > Actinomycetota > Actinomycetes > Mycobacteriales > Mycobacteriaceae > Mycobacterium. The sequence goes on along the minus strand of DATFCF010000592.1, from coordinate 3,444 downwards.
TGTCTGGGTGCCCGCCACGTCTGCGTCGGCGTTGAGATTCTCCACCACGAACGCCCGCAGATCGTCGGTGTCGCGCGCGGCGACGTGCAGGATGAAGTCGTCGGCGCCCGCGAGGAAATAGACATCCATCACCTGTGGCTTGCTGCGGATCTGCCCGATGAAGTTGCGGATCTTGCCGCGGGCATTGGATTGCAGGCTGACCGAGATCATCGCTTGCAGCGTCAAACCTATTGCGGCTGGGTCGATGTCCGCATAGAAGCCGCGGATCACGCCTAGCTCCTGGAGCCGTCGGACCCGGCCGTGGCAGGTCGACGGTGCGATCCCGACGAGTTCGGCGAGTGCGTTGTTGGATATCCGCGCATCGGCGTGAAGCGCGGTCAGGATTCGGCGGTCGATGGCGTCGACATCAACCGGCCGAACATCCTTCGACGGCCGAGCTTTGAAAGCCACCGGTGGTGATGGTTCTTCTGGCACTTCCGCATTCTACCGAAGAATCGTCGCAGTTATTGCCATCAGATCGCGTTTTCTTCACACTCTAGGTAGCCAAACACGACTTTAGGAGCGGTCATGCGCGTCGGAATCCCGACCGAGATCAAGAACAACGAGTTCCGCGTTGCCATCACCCCGGCGGGAGTGGCCGAGCTGGTCCACCGCGGCCACGAGGTGATCATTCAGGCTGGCGCGGGTGAGGGTTCGGCGATCTCCGACTCCGACTTCAAGCGGGCCGGGGCGCAGTTGATCAACGGCGCCGATCAGGTGTGGGCCGATGCCGAGCTGCTGCTGAAGGTCAAGGAGCCGATCGAGGCCGAATACGCGCGCATGCGCAAGGGCCAGACGCTGTTCACCTACCTCCATCTGGCGGCCTCCAAGCCGTGCACCGACGCGCTGCTCGCGTCGGGCACCACATCGATCGCGTACGAAACCGTGCAGACCGCCAGCCCAGACGGATCATTCGCGCTCCCCCTGCTCGCTCCGATGAGCGAGGTCGCGGGACGCCTGTCCGCCCAGGTCGGTGCGTATCACCTGATGCGCAGCCACGGCGGTCGTGGCGTGTTGATGGGCGGCGTGCCCGGGGTGGCGCCTGCCGAGGTCGTCGTCATCGGCGGCGGCACGGCCGGCTACAACGCCGCACGCGTAGCCGCCGGGATGGGTGCCCACGTCACAGTCTTCGACGTCAGCATCAACAAGCTGCGCGAGGTGGACGCCGAGTTCGGCGGCCGCATCGAAACGCGGTACAGCTCGATGCTCGATCTGGAGGACGCGGTCAAACGTGCCGACCTGGTGATCGGTGCGGTGCTGGTGCCGGGCGCGAAGGCGCCGAAGCTTGTCACGAATTCGACTGTCGCCCACATGAAGCCGGGTGCCGTGCTCGTCGACATCGCGATCGATCAGGGCGGCTGCTTCGAAGATTCGCGGCCCACCACGCATGACGACCCGACGTTTGCCGTTCACGACACGGTGTTCTACTGCGTGGCCAATATGCCGGGCGCGGTGCCTCGCACGTCGACGTATGCGCTGACCAACGCCACCATGCCCTACGTGCTGAAGCTCGCCGACAAGGGCTGGAGGGCCGCATGCGAATCCGATGCGGCGCTGGCCAAGGGTCTGTCCACGCACGAGGGCGCTCTGCTTTCCGAGCAGGTGGCCTCCGACCTGGGTCTTGACTACACCGATCCGGCCACCGTTTTGCGCTGACCCGTTACCAGGGCCGCGGCGAGCCGGCTACAAGTCGTCGACGCTGACGATGCCATCTTGAATAGCGCGAGCCACCAGCGCGGCCTTCGTGGTGGCCGGGCGTCCAACTGCGGCGTATTTCGCGCGCACCCGTTGCAAATGCGTGCGGACCGTGGTGGGCGCAATTTCCAGCTGACGCGCGACGACGTCCTTGCTTTCGGTGCGAAACCACGCGATCAGTACTTCCTTTTCGCGGGGCGCAAGGTTCGGGCGCCCCACGGTGCTGTCGTTGAGCATGGCGCCGGCCATCCGCGGCCCGACATAGGGCGTATCGGTACCGGCGGCTCGGATCGCGTCAAGCAAGTGGTCTTTGCGCTCGGACTTTGCCAAGAAGGTGACCGCGCCTCTGTCCAGCGACGTCATGATCACTTCGTCAGTTGTGATGTGCGAGTAGACGATTACTCGGTGGCGATGCGCGACGATGCGATCGAGGGCGCCGAAGTCCACGCGGTGGCGCTGCATCTCGAGTTCGAGCACGACGGCACCGCCGCCGGACGCGGCCGCGAGATGCTCTTCGAGGAACTGGTCGGCCGAGAAGTAACAGCCACCGAACCGAATCGAAGGTTGCGCCTTGGCACACCACAACTCCACGGCGGCGTGGATCGCGTCGTGACTGTCCACGACCGCCACTGAGTCCATCCGCGCCTGCTCGGATGCCATCAATCCACTGCTGCCGCCACGGTGTAGTGAATGACTGAACCGATTCGCCCGGCGATTGGATACCGTTTCCTGCACCTTTGTTAACCGCTTCCACTCTGAGCTCGTCGACTGTGAGGAACCAACGTATTGCGGTTCGGCCGGTGAGGAATCGGGGGTTTCCCTATCTCTGCACCCATTTCAGCAGTTCGGGCAACACCAGGGCGGTCAGCTCACCGATGAGGGGGCGCAGATTCTCGGTCTTCGGGTCGTCGGCGCCCGCGACCGCGTCATCATGGCCAGCAGGACCCGCTGCCCCTGCGGGCCGTACGCGATGCCGACATCGTTGGTGCTACCGTAGTCCCCACTACCCGTCTTGTCGGCGGTGGTCCATCCCGGCGGCAACCCCGCGCGCATGCTCGATGTCCGATTGGCGCGCATCCAATCCTCGAGCTGCCTGCGCTGCGGAACGCCAAGGGCGTCGCCGGCAAGCAGGTTGCGATATCCCCCCGCCAGCGCTTCGGGTGTGCTGGTGTCACGCGGATCGCCCGGGACGGCCGAGTTCAATTCGGTCTCCCAACGATCCAGCCGCGACCGGTCATCGCCGATGCTGCGGGCGAACGCGGTGATGGCCGGCGGACCCCCGATTATCCCCAGCAACAGGTTGGCCGCCGTGTTGTCGCTGAGCTGCAGCATCGCCGGGCACAGCTCGGCCAGCGTCATCTCGCTGCCGGCCCGTGGGCCGCTCACCGGTGAGTTGGCCACGATGGTCCCCGGTTCGACGAACACTCTCCGGTCGAGTGACAGCTCGCCGTTTTCGACCATCTGCAGTACCCGCGCGGCGGCGTAGGTTTTGAACGTCGAACACATCGCGAACGGATCCTGCGCTCGATGGGTAACCGTTCGGCCCGAGTCCAGGTTGACGGCGAACAGGCCGATCAGCGCGTTGTGTGCTTGTTCCAGCCCCGCCAGGCTCTGATCGACGGTCGAGATGTCGGGTGGATTGGCGAGCGCCGATGGCGGTGTACCCGCCGCGAATGCCGCGAGTGTCATGCCGCCGATCAGAACCCTTCG
>DATFCF010000591.1:0-2007 GCA_035253445.1 Mycobacterium sp. | reverse complement strand
CAGCTGCAGCTTGTCGAGCATTTCGAAGGCCCGCTGCTTGGCTCTGTTTTCCGGGCAGTCGAGCTCGAAGGTGAGCACCGTTCCGCCGCCGGACATCTGACGCTTGGCCAGGTCGTACTGCGGATGCGACTCCAGGAACGGGTATTTCACCCAACTCACGGCGGGATGCTTCTCCAGGAACTCGGCGACCCGATGCGCCGACGCATTCTGGTAATCCACCCGCACCGCCAGCGTTTCCAGCCCCTTCAGCAGCGTCCACGCATTGAACGGGCTCAAGGCAGGCCCGGTGTGCCGCATGAGTTTCTGCACGGGCTCGTCGATGTACTCCTGCGAGCCCAGGATCGCCCCGCCGAGCACGCGTCCCTGCCCGTCGATGTGCTTGGTGCCCGAATAGACCACAACGTCGACGCCCAACGGAAAGCCCTGCTGCAGAATCGGCGTGGCAAATACGTTGTCCAGCACCACTTTTGCGCCAGCGGCGTGTGCAAGATCGCAGACCGCCGCGATGTCGACAAGCGACTGCATCGGATTGGACGGCGTCTCGAAGAACACCGCCTGGGTGGGCACCGACAGCGCCTCTTCCCATTGCGACAGGTCGTCACCGTCGACGAACACCGTCTCCACGCCCCAGCGCGGCAGGATCTCGTTGCACACCACGAAACACGAGCCGAATAGGCTGCGCGCGGCCACCAATCGGTCACCGGCCGCCAGCAGCGCACCCAGCGACGTGAACACCGCCGCCATGCCGGTGGCCGTCGCAAAGCACGCCGGCGCACCTTCGATCAGCCGAAGTCGCTCCTCGAACATCGAGATCGTCGGATTGCCGTAGCGCGAGTAGACGTAGCGATCGATCTCGCCGGTGAACGCCTTCTCGGCCTCCGCCGCCGACGAGTACACGTACCCCGACGTGAGGTACATCGCCTCGGCCGTCTCCTCGAACCCTGACCGCAACAGACCGCCCCGCACACCGATGGTGGCCTGGCTGACCCCGTCAGGGAGTTCGGCCGGTTTGCGTACCGACGGCACCTCGTCGCCCGAGTTCGAGCTCATGACTGCTTCCAGGGCAGGCCGACAGCCTTCCACCCGGTGCCGCCGCGATGTTTCTGCTCGTCGAGGTTGCCTTCGAATCCGTCCAGCACGTTGTACGACGGGGCGATACCGGCCTCGGTCGCGGCTTCGGCGGCGCCGATGGAGCGGTTGCCGGAGCGACAGAGGAAGACCACCGGCTTCTCGCCGGGCGTGATGCCCGCGGCCTTCAAGTCGTCGACGAAGGCCTCGTTGTGCGTGCCGTCGGTGCGGTTCCATTCGATGTAGATGACATCGCGCTGCAGCGAGGACAGGTCGGGCGCCCCGACGAATCGCCACTCCGCATCCGTGCGGCAATCGACGAGAACGGCCTCGGGGTTGTCGCTCAGAACCTTCCAGGCCTCCTCAGGCGTGATGTCTCCCGCGTAGCTCATTTCTCGACTCCCGCTCGTCCCCTGCCCTGCGGGCGTGGGCCCACCGGTCCTCGCTCGTTCCTCGCTGCGATCCTCACTCGCGCTCGTCTTCGGTGCTCACGCCCGTGAGTCTCCCACAATCAGCTGGGACCGATCGAGCAGACCTTCCATGCTCCGTCCTCGCGCGCGAATGTCGTCGCAACACCGGTTTTAGTGTCCGGCGCCTTGTCGAAATGATAGGTGACGGTGGCCGTGGCGCGGTCGCCGTCGATCACCACATCGGTGACGTCGTCGACGAATCGGTCCCCACGTTTGGCCGCTGAATCTCGTTGGCGGGTCAGGATATCGGCCTCGTTGCCCTGCTGTGCCTGGCATGTGTAGTTGCGAAAGTCCGCATAGTTCTCGCGTTGCAGCGCGTCGTTCTGGCCGACCGCCGCCCGGCCGATCCGCTGTTCCTCCGACAGCCCGTCGCCGCCGAAGATGCTGAACAGCCCAATTGCGATCACGACGACCACGATGATCGCCAAAGCGGCCAAGAACGGGGTCATCGTCGGCCGGTCGGCCGCGT
>DATFCF010000590.1:0-4499 GCA_035253445.1 Mycobacterium sp. | reverse complement strand
CGGAAGCGTGCCCATGTGGGCGGCGTAGATGCTAACCGCGGTCGCGAGGGTTCGGGCATCGGCTTGCGCCTTCGCCACTCTGGCGCGGGCTTGCACATTGGCGTACAGGGGGATAGCAATGGCGGCCAAGATACCAATGATCGCCACGACGATCATCAACTCGATGAGGGTGAAGCCGCGTTCGTGACATCTTTTCCTGGGCATGGGTCGTCCTTTCCGATAATGGCTAGATCAGGCGGCGCCGACCACTCATCGCGCCTTGGCCGGCCATCCGATCTACCATGTTCTTGAGTTGCTGGAACGTCACCGGTTTCTCGAGAACCGGGATGCCGGTGTCTCGGAGAAAGGCCGCATACTGGAACGCCTGGGCCTCGCCGGTTACAAACACGAGACGCCTCAGTGCCCGCGGGCAGTCTCGCTGAATGTGTTCGTAGAACGCGCGGCCATCCATCTCTGGCATCCGAAGGTCGCAAAAGATAAGGTCATAGGGATTTCGGCTGACCAGGGCCAAGGCGTCACGGCCATCTGATGCGGTCTGAACATCAAATCCATCGAAACGGAGCACATCCGCGATCGTGTCGCGCACTTCGCGGTCATCATCAATCACGAGGAGTCGGGAGCGGCCCATCTCGTTCCTCTCAGTCGCCGGTAGCATGGCCCGTCTTTGACCTTGCTCCGGGTGTTAGTGTCGGGGTTTACGTGGACTGATCAGCGTCCGCCGTGGCTGTACCGTGGTGAGCGCCCGGGTCACTGCGGCGGACAACTCATCAATACCAAAGGGCTTGAACAGTAAGGGCATCGAGAGGACCTCTAGGTCCTGCTCGTAGCCAGTTACATCCATGTCGTCTGACACGAACAAGACCGGCGGACACGCGCTCGGCCAGCGAGCGAGCAGGCGCCGGTACAGCATCGGGCCCGTCATATCGGCCGTCTTGAAGTCCACGATGAGGAGGTCATAGGTTGGGTCCTCTTGGAGCCATCGCAGGACCTCCTGACCGCTCGCGGTGCACCGAATCGACGGTCTGCCCCCCTGACGCGCGACCAGGGCTCCCATAGCGTCTGTAACTGCATCATCGCCGGTCACGATGAGGATGCGCTGAGTCGTCGCGAGGTCCATTCATGTCTCCTGAACTCAACGGGAGGCACGCAATCTGCCAAGCGAGCTGAACCGGACATACGGCCCCGATGGAAACGTTAGCGTAACTATGCGCGGCCGTACTTGAAGGAACGTGCCAGCCGCCGTCAGCTCGAATACCCCGGCGTGTGCGTTCATCTCTTCAACGCGGCGCCCGGTGGTTAGCACTCGGCGAAGCGCACTGCCATGCGCACAGGCCGCGAGAGCACAGTGGGCTTCCCTGTGTCCGCCGCCTCCTGCGGCCTGCATAGCGGTACGGCCTGCGTCGGACATTCGGAGAGGGGAGTGGCTGGCGCCATGTCCCGGTGGCCGAATCATGCCGAGTCTTGCCTTTATCGGCCGCCGAGTAGTCGTGCCAGGGTCACGACGACTCCACTGGCGAGCAGCAAGAGACCCAGCAGCACAAGAGACGACTCTCGAATACTCACCACAGCCAACAGGCGAGTCAGCCAGCGCACGGTTGCGTTCCCGGTGAAGAGGGCTGCCCGAGACTAACCAAGCCGGCCGGAACCGTGCCGAGGAACAAGACAGCAATCCCGTCTGAGTCGATCCGCCAGACCACGCCCAGCACGTGGAGTCGTGCTCCATTGGACGTGATGAACTCCAGGTTCAGTGTGGTCCCGATCCGGAAAGGCCCCTTCGGCCGTAACTTCGCGCCGCGCGAGCTGACATCCACTGTGTGAAACCGCATGCGCTGCTGCCGGCCATTCTGGGCCCAGACTGTCCAGGATACGTTGACGCGAGGGCTGGCTCTGCGGGTGCGTTGCTGAACATTCGAGCTTTCACTGCGTGGCATCGGAGCCTCGTTCTACCATCCGCGCCATGACGCGATGGAGCCGGCTAGTGTTGTTGTACGGGAGGGTCGGGTCAATGGCCCACGCCACCGGTGCAGACGATTTCGCTGACAACCGTGCGATCTCATCCATGACCGCACGGGTCCGGCATGAGATCTTGCGGATCACTTGTCCTTGCCCTTCTTGAAATGTCCGGGCAGGACGATATTGTTCAGACCGGTCAGGCCATTTCCGAGACCGCCACCGGACCCGGATCCGCCACTCTTGGAACCCCCGAGGCTTCCGCCGCTCGAGCCACTCCCGCCACCGAACCCGCCCAAGCCCGACGCACTGCCACCCATCGACGCTGAGCCAGCGCCGCCGCTGCCGGCCGACCCGCTTCCGGAGGTCGAGGTGGTACGGGATAGACCTGACGCTGGACCACGGTCCTTGCCCTGGTCCTTCGGACCGCCATCTCCCGCATCCGGCGCGAGGTCGGTCCCCTCCTTCATCTTGTGTGACGAGCCGGCGCCAGCGCCATCGCCCGTCTCCGGCGCATTGTCCTGGCCACGCGCTGTGCGCTTGCCGTGCTCGTTGACCTTGTCCTTGCCTGCGTGCTTGCCGTGCTTCTCCTTGCCCTTGTCGCTCCCCTTATCCTCGTCGTCGCCTTTGTCCGTATCGTTGTTCGTATCGCTATGCTCGTGGCCAGTTCGGCTCCCTGCCCCCTGCCCCTGTGAGCTGCCCATGATGAGTGCTGCCGCGACGGTCGTCGCCCGCTGAACTTCCTGGGCTAGCAGGGTCGCTGTAACACTCTCCGGGAGCACCATGCGGTCGGGTTCCTTCGGCTTCAGGTCCGCGGTGAGTGTTGTGGCCTCGTGGGACGACAGGGCTCGGACCCCACGAAACACATTCCCGGCTACCGCGAGTGTCTGAAGCGTCTGCAACGAGACGGCCGGTGTCCCAGGACTCGAACGCAACGACACATCGAGCGCACCGTGTAACAGATGGACATGCGTGATGACGCCGCTGGCGCCCGAGCCCGCCGGGCTCGGTACGATTTCCGTCACGAGCACCGTCCCACGGACCGCTGCGACCGCATTGGGTGTGCGAATTTCGATGATCTCGCCGGGCTTCATCCGTTGGCGCAGCACAGCGAGGCCGATCTTCCCCGACTGCAGCTCGATGCTGACGCGCCCCGTGTCTTCCGTGACTTTCAGCACGGAGAGCTCTCGAACGGTCAGCAGTGCTTTGCCACCCATCAGGACGTGGACCAGCGATCGTTCCTGCGTACGAATCTCGTCCCGGATAAATACGTCATCGCGGAGGCCGAGGGCCAGTGGTCGCGGGAGGGTCGGGCGTGCCACCGTCGCTTCGCCCCGCAGCTGCGTGACCACGCCGGCGCCTGGTTCGGAATCGGCGATGACGCTGGCTGGATTTGCTAGCGCGACAACCGCTCCTACGATCGATGCGGCGAACAGAGTACGAGCGTGCATTCAGAACCTCCGGTGTTTTCGCCGTGATCACCTACGTCGGGCGGGTGACATCACGATCGACACCGTCAGAAATAGCAACAGAAATGCCAGCGGCGGGGAAGCATTCGAGTGACAGATTTGGTCCGAAACCGCCCTGACGACAGACGGGGTATCGCGCAGCGGGAAGGGCCATACCGGACTGACCGGGAATGGTCAGTCTGACTACGGTATAAACGCCGCGCACTTGATGCCGGAAGGAACGCCTCACGGAGGCGCTCGCGGTGAACAACTTCTGCCAAACGCGCTGCCAATACGTGTCACAGGCCCGAGAGTAGGGCCCGCGCAGGGGCCGTCCTCTCAACTAGCGCGAAGGGCGAGACCATCTTGGTGCCGCCGATCGTACAGGACGCCAAGCCGCTGGGATCGCCTACGGATACATCCGGGACTACCTGGTCGAGACCCGGTGCTGTCGGGGCTGCTGGCCAGTGAGCCGCTGAGCAACGAGTTGTCCCAGACGAACACCTTGGTGATCCGGTGTCCCCTGCACCAGGACGACGACACGGGGCTATTCGATCCGGTGAATGTTCTGGACGAGGCAGCGTTCTTCCGCTTGGAGGGGTCGGCGACCTCCGGCCTTCCTGCCGCGTCACCTGGTCGAGCGAGCTGTTCAGCAGGGCCGCGACGCCCTGGAACCGCGTCTCGGCGCCCAACTCTCGACGGCCGCTCATGCCCGGGCTCCCCGCCCGCGGCTGCGAGCGCCTGATGATCCTCCCGCACCCTGCTCATGCTGGCCGACCCACCTCTGGCCATCCGTTGGGCCACAGGCTCGGGATCTCGATGGTCTCGGGCGCGAATCCCTGCTCCGGGATCTGCTCGAGCTCGCCGGGCAGCAGCATGCCGAGCCGTTCGAGGTATGTCGCCTGGCCCTCGAAGGTCATGCGCTCCGGCCGTCCATCGCGTCCGCGCATCTGTGGACGATTAGGCAGGCCGAACTCTCCGCGCCAGATCCAGTCCGCGCCGGCGTAGACGAACTCATCGCCGTCGAGGCACTCGCGTGGTCCGGGCGCATTCCATCGCCACCAGCCCCAAGGTCTTTCCCCCGGGTGGGCCGATACCCAC
>DATFCF010000589.1:0-3134 GCA_035253445.1 Mycobacterium sp. | reverse complement strand
GGGAGATGGACCGTCGCTATGACGCGCTCGCGAACACCGTATGGATCGACAGCAAGGGCCGCGAGCGGGAAGGCGAACGCCCGTTTGACCCGACGTTCGGGGATCCGATCCTGAGCCTGTGGTTGGACGAGTTTCACGTTGACGCCAAAGACTCGGCGCTCATGGCGAAGCTTGACCCGTTTGCTCGGAAGATGCGCGCCGGCGGTATCGAACTCAACCTTGCCACGCACGCGGCGACGATCGGTGACACCGGCTCGCAGGGCTTCCGCGACATGCTGGCCGGCGGCGAGGCGTGGCTGTTGCGCACCACGATGGGCCTGAATGCAGCACTCGCTACCGGCGGCACGCTGAACGGCGATCCTCGGCTGTTGCCGCGAGTTCCCGGCATGGTGCTGCAGTCGTCGGGCGAGGACGTGACCATGCAGGCGCGGATCGCCTACGACGACAGCGAGGCCGTCTACGACATGTTGTACGACGACAACAATCGCTCCCGGATCCAGCCGATCAAGTGGAAACCGGAGACGTTGGAGGCGTTCGGCAAGGACTTCGTGCAGTGGATGAACGACTCGCAACAGCGAACCGTTGGTTCGATCGCGGTGTCGGCACCGAAGGGGTACAAGCCGGACGGGGCAGAGTCGGCGGGCGGTGGCGAGGACCGGAAGGCGCTCGACGTGCTGCTGCTCATCCTGAGGGACTCCGGTAAGCCGATGCGCCGACCGGATGTGGTGGCGGACCCGCGGTGGACGTGGCACACGAAGACGTTGGGCAACTGCCTCCGGGCGGGGCAGGACGCGGATCCGCCGCTGATCAGAAAGGTTGAGGGTAGTAACGGCGCGTACGAACTGACCGAGTTCGGCCAGTCGGTTGAGGACTTGGAGCGCCATCGACGGGAAGCGGCAGAGGCCGAGGTTGAGTCAGAGGCGGCGGGTGAAGAATGAGTGTTCGTTCTGCTGGCCCTCGCGCAAGGTGGGCACCGGATGCTGATGTGCGCCGCCGTGGCGCCGTGTACGGCATTCCAACACTGCCCGTGGACGCTGATGGCCGAGTAGTTGCCGGCCCGGTCTGGGTTGGCTACATCGGCAAGACGGTGCAGACGGTGAAACAACGCGAGGAGCAGCACCGCGAGACTCAGTCGTTCGGTGACACGATCGTCGGCGGCTCGTGGACGATCGAAGAGGGCCACTGGACCGAAGATCATCTTGCAGCCCGCGAGGAGTACTGGATTCGCAATGGCGTTGTGCTGGTGCCCGGACAGGTTCCGCAGCGGCCGGTCTACAACTACGAGCACAATCTTGAGAACCCTGACCGGATCGAGATTTGGCGGGCGGTCGAGCATCGGCAGCTTCGCGATCGCGAGGCTGGCATCGAGCCGGGATGGCAGCAACCGTCGAGGGATGGGCGTGTGCCGTGGCAGCGAGCAGCAGCGCGACGGGTTGTGCCTCGGGCCGCCCCTGCGCCGTCGGCGTTGGCTCGGTGGTGGGGTCGCCGCCGCTGGTGGGTGATTGGCTTGTCGGCGTTGTGGCTGGCGCTGTTCGCCGTTGGCTGTCGGCTGGTGTCGCCACTGCTGGACGCTGACTCGACGGCGCTCGCGGCGGCGTGCGGTGCGTCAGCGCCGTTCGTGCTCGTGCAGGGGGAGATTTGGCGGCGTCGGGTGCGTGCTTGGTGGCGTCGTGTAACCCGGCCGAAGCGTCGTACCCGAGGGCGGCGCAGGTGAGCACAGACGAGCTCGTTGGTGCGCCTAGCGTGGTGAAGTGGCGCTGGGAGGGCTACGACCGGCACGGCAAAGCGCAGGTGTGCGGCGATATTGTCCGTGCCACCGACACCAACCCGGATGCGGTGGCGGCAGAGCATTTCGCGCTGATGCTGTACAAGGTTGAGCCCGAGTATGAGGTGCTGCGCGGCTGGAAGGTGCTGGCATGGCCGGTCGACGACCCGACGGTGGTTGGCGCTTCGTACGCCGATGAATGGCTTGCACTGCCGCAATGAGTCGCCAACTGAGAGGAGCAAGGATGAGTCAATGCACGATTGTGACGGTTACCGCAACCGTCGCAGAAGGGACCGTCGTCCGGTGGTACTGGGATTACACCGTGCTGGACGACATCGATGAGTACGATCCTGTCGTCAGTGCATCCCGCGATGGCGTCCTGGTTGGCGCCCACCTGCACAGGGTGCCCACTGGCATCCTTGTCATGGCGCAGCAGACGTATGAGACGCTACAGCGCGACCCGCGTGCCGATGTGGGGTACCTGGCTACACATCGCAGGAGCGGCCCATTCGGTCCGTACGTCGGGATTGAGGCGTGAGCGGCTAGCGCAGCGTCTCCCACGGCCCCGGCGAGCGGTCCGCGTACTGCCACAGCGCGGCCAGGTCGTCACCGCGGTACCCGCCCGGTACGGCCTGGCACACGTCCCGGGCAGCAACCCGGATGACCCGCACATCGTGCTGGCAGCGTCCGATGGCCTGCAGCGCGTACGCGAGTCCGCCCCGCACATCGCCGGCAGCAACCATCGCCCGAGCCCAGTACACCTGTGTCTCGATCCACCAGGTGGGCGAGGTGGCGAGGATCGGTTCAGCCTCGATACAGGCGGCAGTTGCGTCGTCCAAGCTGCCAGCCCGGCACTCGAAGAAGGCGGCGAGGAACGCAAGCCGCTCGCGTGGCCCTGGCCCTGTCTGGCCGCCGGCAGGCAGTTGCTCGGCAACCTCGGCCATGTCCTGTAGCGCCGCCCTACCGGCCGCAGCATCTTTGGTGAGCGCGTACACACCAACCCTGGCCGCGTGCGCTTCAAGCCCACCGAGGGTTGGCCGGCTGGTGACGTCGAGCGCCGCGGCGGCGGTGTCGAGGGTTCGCTGCACCGTCCAGTCCTCGTAGATGCCCCGGGATGCGCTGCGGCCGAGGGTGTAGGCCAGCATGCTCGTGTCGCCGGACCGCTCGGCCAACTGGGTGCAGCTTCGGTACCAGTGGTTGGCGCCGCCGAGTTCGCCCGCATTGCCCAGCCAGAGGCCGTACGTCTGCCCAAGCGCAGCGGAGGATCGAAGCAGGCTCTTGCTGGGCTTCTCCGCGAGCTGCTGTTTGAGGATCATCAGGTTGGTCAACAGTGCGCTGCCGAGTAGCGGCGACGGGTCGGTAACGAGTC
>DATFCF010000588.1:0-3294 GCA_035253445.1 Mycobacterium sp. | reverse complement strand
TCAACTCAAGCCGCAACAGCCGGTTGCTGAAGCGCGCCGGTCCCGCCGCAGGCCACCGCAGCGACCCGGACTGGCAACCATCCGATGAGGATCTCGACGAAGCCGATCTCGAAGCCGATCTCGAAGACGACCTCGACGACGCCGAACACGAATCGCCGGGGCGCTCGGTCGTGGTGGCCGAGGCGGTGGTCGACAGCGACGCCGAACCGGATTACCTCGATGTGGATGTCGTCGGCGAGGACTCCGGTGCATTGCCAGTCGCGGCGTCAGCAACCTCGGCAGTCGAGGAGCAGGCCCCCGAGGAACAAGGCCAAACCGATGAACTGGAACTCGAATTCGAGGCCGAAGCCCCCGGCGAGCTCCAGGACGAGTACGAACCGGAGCCCGAAGGCGTCGACGACGAGTACGAGTACGTTGCCGATTCGTCCGGGCTAGAGGCACCGTCGGAGTCCGAGCCGCACTTGGCCGACTCGCTGAGTGCCGCGCGCAGGCGCCGGTATGAGTCCAAGACCTCGGCGGCGGTGAGCGCCCGCAAGTACAAGTTCCGCAAGCGCATGCTCACGGTCCTTGCTGTCGCGGTGGTGGCATCGGCCGCGACCGCGGTCACGGTGGCCCCGGCGGCGTGGTGGGCGTTGGCCTCGATCGGCGCCGTAACGGTGCTCTACCTGGCGTATCTGCGGCGGCAGACGCGCATCGAGGAGCGGTTGCGTCGGCGCCGCGCACAGCGCATCGCAAGGGCGCGGCTTGGCGTGGAGAACACCGACGATCGTGAGTTCGACGTGGTTCCGTCACGGCTGCGGCGGCCGGGTTCTGTGGTGCTGGAGATCGACGACGAGGACCCGATCTTCGAGCATCTCGACTACGCCCCGTTCTCGCGCGGCTTCGACCTGCCGCGCGCCGCTGGCCAGTAAATCAAGGCCCGTCGTCGATTTCGGCCGGTGTGCAGCGGCTGGTAACCTGCTACCGGTACCAGGGGCTATGGCGCAGTTGGTAGCGCGACTCGTTCGCATCGAGTAGGTCAGGGGTTCGATTCCCCTTAGCTCCACCACATTTGAGCAGGTCTGCACGTCGGGCTAGATGATCAGGCCCTGCGCCTTGCTGGCGGTGGCGAACCGGTCCTGTACGTCGGCCCAGTTCACGACGTTCCAGAACGCCTTGACGTAGTCGGCCTTGACGTTGCGGTACTGCAGGTAGTACGCGTGCTCCCACATGTCGACTTGCAGCAGCGGGATGATGCCGAGCGGCACGTTGGCCTGCTGGTCGTAGAGCTGGAACGTGAGCAGACGCTGGCCCAGCGTGTCGAAACCCAGCACCGCCCAGCCCGAACCCTGCAGCCCGTTGGCGGCCGCGGTGAACTGTGCCTGGAACTTGTCGAACGAGCCGAACTGTTCGTCGAGGGCGTCCGCTAGCTCCCCGGTGGGCTTGTCGCCACCGTTGGGGGACAGGTTCTTCCACCAGATCGAGTGGTTGGCGTGACCGCCGAGGTGGAACGCCAGGTTCTTCTCGTCGAGGAAGATCGCGGCATGGTCGCCGTTGGCACGCGCCTCGTCGAGCTTCGCGATGGCGTCGTTGAGGCCCTTCACATACGTGGCGTGATGCTTGCTGTGGTGAATCTCGTTGATCTGGCCCGAAATGTGGGGTTCCAGCGCACCGTAGTCGTAGTCCAGGTCGGGCAGTGTGTACTCGGCCATGCGGTACCTCTCTGATCATCAGTTGTCGGCATGCATGGCGAGCCTATGAGCGAACGGGCTTATCTGTCTACCTGTTCAGATGTTGTGATAATGTGCAAAATGCGGGCCGGTCGTGAGCGACGTCGATGCAGCACATCACGTAGCGACTTGTCTTCCGGGCGGTGGCTGATGCCACGGCCGACCCGCGCCCGCCCCCTATTGCGACGAGCGGCTGAACCACTTGGTCTTGATGCGCCACGAGTGCGCCGACGCCAGGGCGAAACCGGCGCCGCAGGTGCAGGCGAAGAACCACACCAGGGTGCCGCCGTCCAGCGTCTGCAGCGGCGGAACGTAAGCGGTGATGATCCGAACGGCGCAGGCGAGGATCCCTGCCACCGACGCGGCGAGGTACCACGTGGCGATGAACCTCGACCGCGGATCCGCCCGCAGGATCAGCAGCGCCCGCGAGCCGTACGCCAACAGATAGGTGAGCGTGCCGCAGAGCAGCAGCCAGTAGGCTCTCAGCCAGAAATCGGTTGGCACTTCGAAGAAGTCCTGCCGATAGATCGCCGCTCCATTGCCGAACGAGAACAACGCCAGTAGCAGCGGGACGCACAGCGTGGCAGGCAACTCGATGTGCCGCTTGAAAAGCAGCGCCATCTTGTTGTCGTCGGCGAGTCGGCCGATCGAGTTGTAGACAATCGCCGATGCGGCCACGATGTAGCAGTCGTGGCCGATGTAGTCTTCGAGATTCCACTGTCCGGTGAGTTCAAACAGCGCCCGTCCGAGGGTCTCCGATGCAAGCGGCGACATCAGCAGCACGGCGAGGCCCTGTAGCGCGATGTTGAGGGTGGCGGCGAGTTCCCATCGGCACGTCCAGGTGAGACGCCGTATCCACAGACTCCACGCCACGCACGCGAAGGTGATCGCGATGAGTGTTGCTAGCGCCATGCTCGGGGGACCTCACTCCGGGAACAAAGTTAGCTAATCTTAGAGCTTTTCGTCGACACGCGCCTTCCCGTCGCCGCAATTCTCTCGAGCATTTCTCGGCCGTGGAATATCCCCGTACCATTTGCCATTTCTACCGTGTCGCGGGTGAATTTCGGGTAAATGACCATGTCTGGGCGGTTCATATGGCCGAACCGGATCCCAAGCCCTGGATAGCTCGAGTCGATTCTCCGCCGCATTATCACAACTCGTTCACATCCGCAGATCTCCGTCATGGATTCGGCGATACATCGCCGCTGGTGGGTGACTCGCCTCAGGCATTGGCTGCGCTGCGGTTTCGCCGTTAACCACGCCGATGTGTAGCACCCACCCGTTATTTGCCGGGGTTCCACCTGTCCCGCATGAAGCCACCATATTGCCAAGGCCAGCGAGTCGAAGTCATTTGCTGGAAAGGCGGCTGCTGCGGATGAACGACATGCCGTGGCGAATCTGGGAATAATGTCCCAATCTTGGGAACGGGCTGCTAGATTGGCCCGCATGTCGGTTCTAACCTACCCGTCGCAAACGGGCGGGGCACCCGATTGGGTCCCTGGCCTTGCTGATCTTGATTCTGTTTGGGACTTTGCCGAGCCGGTCGGGTCCGCTTCGCCAAGCTGTGCAAACAGTGGGACTGTTG
>DATFCF010000587.1:0-2435 GCA_035253445.1 Mycobacterium sp. | reverse complement strand
CTTTTCGTCGTAGGCGGCCGTCGCCCGTGGAGGGCACTCAAGTTGATGTCCTACTTCGAACAACCCTGACAGTATGATCGAGTGATTCCGCCGCTGGACGACCTGCTGGACCGCCTGCACGTCGTCGCGCTGCCGATGCGAGTTCGCTTCCGCGGCATCATGGTTCGCGAGGTCGCGTTGATCGATGGCCCGGCGGGTTGGGGCGAGTTCGGCGCATTTCTCGAGTACGAACCGCATGAGGCGTCGTCGTGGCTGGCGGCGGGTATCGAAGCTGCGTACGAGCCGGCGCCCCAGGTACGCCGCGACCTCGTTCCGATCAACGCCACCGTGCCGGCCGTCGGCGCCGACGAAGTGCCCGATGTGCTGGCCCGCTTTCCAGGGGCGCGCGCGGCGAAGGTGAAGGTCGCCGAGCCGGGCCAGTCGCTGGTGCACGACGTGGCGCGGGTCAACGCGGTTCGCGCGCTGGTGCCGACCGTGCGGGTGGACGCCAACGGCGGCTGGAGCGTGACCGAGGCTGTCGAGGCGGCCACGGCGTTGACGGCCGACGGCCCGCTGGAATACCTCGAACAGCCGTGCGCGACGGTTCCCGAGCTGGCCGAGCTGCGCAGGCGCGTCGACGTGCCGATCGCCGCCGACGAGAGCATCCGCAAGGCCGACGACCCACTCCACGTCGTGCGCTCAGGGGCCGCAGACATCGCGGTGCTCAAGGTCGCCCCGCTGGGCGGCGTGCACAAGCTGCTGGACATCGCCGCGCAGATCGACATCCCGATCGTGGTGTCCAGCGCCTTGGATTCTGCGGTCGGCATCGGCCGTGGGCTGTTGGCGGCCGCGGCGCTGCCGGAACTGCGGCATGCGTGCGGATTGGGCACCGGCGGGCTGTTCGTCGAGGACGTCGCGGAGCCGGTGGCGCCGGTCGACGGGTACCTGCCCGTCACGCCCGCGGTTCCGGATCCGGCACGGCTGGCTGCCCTGGCCGCCGCACCCGAGCGCCGGCAGTGGTGGATCGACCGGGTGCGGGCCTGCTACTCGCAACTATTCACGTAGCCGTGTCCTAATTTGTGGGGTGCATGACATAGACGCCACGGGCTGAGCCGCCGACACTAGGTTCATGGCGCGGCCGGTGTTGATCCTGGGGTATCCGGGCGTGCAGGCACTCGACCTGGTCGGACCGTCGGAGGTGTTCACCGGCGCGACGCTGTACCTGCAGAGCCAGAATCGCGCCGACGAGGGCTACGCCGTTTCCATCGTCTCGCAGAACGGCGAGCCTGCCACCAGCGGCACCGGGCTCGCGCTCGTCGCTCAACCGTTGCCCGATCCGCTCCAGCCCATCGACACGTTGATACTGCCCGGCGGCATGGGCGTGGACGAGGCGCGGCGGAACCGCCACGTCATCGGCTGGATCCAGACCGCCGCCGACAACGCGCGCCGCGTCGTCACCGTCTGCACCGGCGCATTCCTCGCCGCGCAGGCCGGTCTGCTCGACGGCTGCCCGGCGACGACGCATTGGGCGTTCGCCGACCGGCTGGCATGCGAATTTCCTTCCATCGCAGTCGATCCCGAGCCGATCTTTCTGCGGAGCTCATCCGCGGTGTGGACGGCGGCGGGCGTCACCGCCGGCATCGACCTGGCCCTGTCGCTGGTCGAGGACGACTACGGCACGGATACCGCGCAGACGATCGCGCGGTGGCTGGTCCTGTACCTGCGCAGGCCCGGCGGCCAGACGCAGTTCGCCGCCCCGGTGTGGATGCCGCGCGCCAAGCGGGCGCCGATTCGTGAAGTGCAGGAAGCCATCGAGACCGAACCCGGTGGCGCGCACAGCATTCCGGAGCTGGCCCGTCGCGCCGCGATGAGCCCGCGTCACTTCACCCGCGTTTTCACCGACGAAGTCGGCGAGGCGCCGGGTGCCTACGTCGAACGGATTCGCACCGAAGCCGCCCGCCGCCAGCTCGAAGAGACCGACGACACCGTCACCGTGATCGCATCGCGGTGCGGCTTCGGTACCGCAGAGACCTTGCGCCGCAACTTCGTTCGACGCCTCGGCGTCTCGCCCGACCAGTACCGCAAGACGTTCGCCTAACCCAAGGAGATGGAAATGACACAGATCGCGATCGTGGTGTACCCCGGCTACACCGCACTCGACTTCATCGGCCCCTACGAGGTGCTGCGCAACATGCCCGACGCCGAGGTGCGGTTTCTGTGGCATGAACCGGGTCCCATCGCCGCCGACTCCGGTGTGCTGCTGATCGGCGCGACGCATTCGTTCGACGAGACCCCGTCGCCCGACGTGATCCTGATTCCCGGCGGAATGACGACGATGGAGCACGCCCGCGACGAGAAGCTGCTCGACTGGGTGCGCCGGGCCCATCGAACGGCTACCTGGACCGCGTCTGTGTGCTCGGGCTCGGTGATCCTCGCGTCGGCAGGGCTGCTCGACG
>DATFCF010000586.1:0-4511 GCA_035253445.1 Mycobacterium sp. | reverse complement strand
GGAACCCCCGATCTCAAGGAAGCATTCGACACTGCGCTGGACCTGCCCGGCGACGACCCGGACTACCTGGCCGGCAACCCGATGCTGGGCCCCAACACGTGGCCCGATCTGCCAGGCTTCGCCAAGGCGGTCACCGCGTATTACGACGCCGTGCTCGATGTCGGCCGCAGGCTGCTGTGGGCGTTCGCGGTCACGCTGGGCGAGGACCCTGACACGTTCTCGCGGCACGCGACCAAGACGCCGAGTCAGCTGCGGCTGGTGCATTACCCGTACAACCCCGACGCCGAAGACGGCCAGGGCATTGGCGCACACACGGACTACGAATGCTTCACGCTGCTCAAACCCACCGCGCCGGGTCTTGAGGTTCTCAACGGCGCAGGGGAGTGGATCGACGTGCCTCCGCTGCCGGACACGTTCGTCGTCAACATCGGCGACATGCTGGAGCTGTGGACCAACGGTGCGTTCGTCGCGACCAGCCATCGGGTACGCCGGGTCGCCGAGGAACGCTACTCGTTTCCGCTGTTCTTCAACGTAGACTACCACACCGAGGTAAAGCCGTTGCCGCAGTTCGTATCTGGAGACGGCAAGGAACGGCCTGCACTGCGCGCGGGCGAGCACCTGTTCGCGCAGACGGCTCAGTCGTTCACCTACCTACGGAACCGAATCCGCAGCGGCGACTTGGTCCTACCCGAAGGGTCGGTGGCGATGAATTCGTTCGGTCAGCAGGCGCTGCAGCACCGGAACTGAGCGTCCTAGCGCGTGCGGTACCGCCGCCCGCACATGTGCCACCTCGATGTCGCCGTCCGCCAGTTCCAACGTGGCGTCCAGTGCGCGGATGCGACCAAGGTTGCCCGGCGAGCAGGCTCGCGACCACCTCGGTGCCACGGGCCTTGACGCTGCGGACCGGGTTCGCCGTTTCGAGCTTGATGCTGACCGTGCACCCGAGGTCGGCGTCCAGCGAGTCGCAGCGGTATCGCGGAGTGTGGAGGCGCGCCTGCGGTAGGAGACAGCAGCAGCGCGCCGCCGCACTGTTGCGTTTGGGGTGAATGCCCGGCGAGTCAGCAGGATACGAGACGGCACGCAACTCGCGTCTGGCAACATAGCGGCGTGTTCGGCGGGGAGTGCTGATGAGACCGCGGCTGGCGGTGTTGGATCCCCTCATCGTTGGAGTGCTGGCCGCCGCCCTAAGTCTGGGCGGCGCGGGCCGCCCGTCTTTCTGGTATGACGAGGCGGCGACTATTTCGGCGTCATACAGTCGCTCTCTCGGACAGTTGTGGCAGATGCTGGGCAACGTCGACGCCGTCCATGGCCTCTACTACATGCTCATGCACGGCTGGTTCACGCTCGTGCCGCCCACGGAGTTCTGGTCCCGCGCGCCAAGCGGTCTGGCCGTGGGAGCCGCGGCGGCCGGCGTTGTGGTGCTGGGCAAGCAGTTCTCGTCTCGCACCGTCGCGCTGAGCTCCGGGGTCATCTGCGCGATTTTGCCCCGGGCGACGTGGGCAGGCATAGAAGCTCGCCCGTACGCGCTTTCGATGATGGCCGCTGTGTGGCTGACAGTTCTGCTCGTTGCGGCCGCGCGCCGTGACAACGCTTGGCTCTGGCTGGCGTACGGGATCGTCGCAGCGACGTCCATCCTGCTCGACGTGTATCTCGCGCTGATGGTGTTGGCGCATACCGTCTTCGTTCTTCTGTATCGGCGCAGCCGAACAGTCCTTGTGCCGTTCGCCATCACGTCGGTTCTCGTCGCTTGTGCGGTGACACCGTTTGTGGTGGAGACCATCGGTCAAGCGCATCAGATCGTCTGGGTCTCACCGGTTGGACGCCGGACAATCGAAGACGTGGTGGTTCAGCAGTATTTCGAGAGAAGCCCTCTGTTCTTGCTCGTGTCGGCAGTGGTCGTCGCGGCGGCTTTTGTCATGTGGCGCTTCACATCCGCGCAGCTGGCGCAGCCGGACCGGGAACTGTTGACCGTGGCGATCGCGTGGCTTGTGGTACCGACCGCGCTGATTCTCGGTGCCTCAGCGCTGGTTCACCCGATCTATACGCCCCGCTACTTGTGCTTCACCGCACCGGCGATGGCCCTGGTCTTGGGCGTCTGCGTTGGCGCATTGGCTGTGACGCCATGGGCGGCGACGGTCGTCGTGAGCATTCTCGCTCTCGCCGCAGGGCCGAATTATCTTCTGACGCAACGCAGTCCGTACGCGAAATACGGCATGGACTACAGCCAAGTAGCCGATCTGATCACCGCGAAGGCCGCGCCGGGAGACTGTCTGCTGGTGAACGACACGGTGACGTTCATGCCTGCCCCCATGCGCCCGTTGATGGCCGCACGCCCTGACGCCTACCGGAACCTGATCGACCTCAGCCTGTGGCAGCGAGCGACGGACCGCAACGATGT
The DNA here is from genome assembly GCA_035253445.1 of Mycobacterium sp. Lineage (GTDB taxonomy): Bacteria > Actinomycetota > Actinomycetes > Mycobacteriales > Mycobacteriaceae > Mycobacterium. The sequence continues at coordinate 2,113 of DATFCF010000586.1, read as the reverse complement.
CTTCGACACCAATCTCATACCGGAGGCTAGTGCGGGACCGTTGAGCAACTGTCACGTCGCGTGGATCATCACCGAAGCCGACACGTCAATGCCCGCTTACGAACAGGACCCACTATTGCCGCCCGGTCCACGGTTCGGCGGAACCCCCGCGTTCTCGGTTCCGCGCGACCTCGGGTTCCGGCTGCTTGAGCGTTGGCAGTTCAACCTGGTTCAGGTCATCAAAGCCACGCGCTGAGCGCCGGCGGTCTACCAGACGCGGATGTAGTCGACGAGCATGGCCGCGGGGAACTGCCCCAGGGCGGGATCGCCGCCGCCGGGCCCACCGACCGCAAGGGTGAACATGGGCTGCATCCAGTAGCCGGGGTTGTTGAAAGGCCACCGCCAGTCGTCGGGCCTGCCTGACACCTGGATCGGCTTCGGCGGCACGCTGAAGTACGGTTCGGCGCCGTCGACGTAATCCCGCCAGAACTTGAAACCGTCCTCGTCCCACCGCATCCGCCAGGTGTGCCACGCACCGTCGACCATACCGGGGATCGACTTGCCTTCCCAGGTCTTGCCGTTGGAGGCGGCGTGGACGGTGGTCCCGGGGGCCCAGTTGCCGTTGCCGTACCACTCGAAGATGTCCACCTCGCCGTCGGGCAGCGGATCCTCGTTCACCGCCCAGAATGCCGGCCAGCAGCCCGTGGTCAGGCAGTCGAGTTTGATTCGAGCCTCCCACGTGGTGTTGATCATGCCGCGCCAGTTGCCCCGTAACTTGCCGCTGAAGTACTCGCCGAAGTCATTGGTGGCGCGAAGAACCAGGTTGGAGTTGCCGTCGAGAAAGACGTTGCGACGGTCGTCGCGGTACAGCGCCTGAACCGGCGGGTACACGTCGTCCTGCCAGGTCTGCACCGTCCACTTCGCCGGATCGGGTCCGGCGCCCAATGGGCCGTCGAACTCGTCTTGGAAGATGTAGGACCGGCTCTGGCCGCTTGGCGGCTGTCCCTGGGCTTTCGGGATGGGGAGTGCGGCTGCCAAAAGGCCCATCCCCGTCATCATCATCATGTTGCGACGATCCATCTGCGGCACAGATGAACCGTAATAGTAGAAAAGGTAAACCGCGCGGTATTTCGCGGCGCGTCGTTCTTTTACCCTGGTCACCGTGCCCAAACTCAGCGCAGGTCTGCTGCTGTACCGGTTCGCGCCAGAAGGCGCCGAAGTGCTGCTCGTTCACCCAGGTGGCCCATTCTGGGCACGTAAGGACGACGGCGCGTGGTCGATTCCGAAGGGCGAGTACATCGAAGGGGAAGACCCGTGGACCGTCGCGCAGCGTGAGTTTCTCGAAGAGCTCGGGAAGACCGCGCCCGACGGCCCGCGCGTCGAATTTGCCCCGGTCAAACAGCCGGGCGGCAAGGTCGTCACCGCGTTCGGCGTCTGTGGCGACCTCGACCTCGACGGTACGTTCAGCAACACCTTCACCTTGGAGTGGCCCAAGGGATCCGGAAATGTCAGGGAGTATCCCGAGGTCGACCGCGCGGGTTGGTTTCTCCTCGCGCAGGCGCGGTCGAAGCTGTTGAAGGGTCAGCTCCCGCTGCTCGACCGCTTGTCGGATGTGCTCGAAGCCGGCGAACCGGGCGGGTCTCGATAGCGTTGATGGTCAGTGCACGCCCGTGGATCCGCCATCCTGCCCGCGTGCGCGAGTATTCGTCGTCGTAGCGCAGATGCCAGACCAGGTCGGTGGTTTGGCCGTCCCCGACGGTCCAATGGTGCGCGATGCACGTGATGCGGCCCAGGGCGTAGTTGGCGTCGTCGCCGGCGGCGTACACCTCTCCGACGATTGCGTGTTCGGTCCTGGCGATGGCGGCGATCGCGGCCATCGCGGAGCGGACGCCGTCGCGCCCATGGTGGCGGCGCACTGGCTCCAGCGATCGGGGCGGATCGGGCAACCGCAATTCGGCTGTCTCGGTGAATAATTCGACGACATCGTCGAACCGGCGATCGTCGACCGCCGAGGCGTACAGGTGAACCAGGTCGCTCAATGCCAGCCGATCGGAGGTGTTCATGCTCATGGCGTCAGCGCCAGTCGTTGCGCGCAGGCCGACAGCAGATCCCGTGCTTCGGAGAGATCAGTGGT
>DATFCF010000585.1:0-3209 GCA_035253445.1 Mycobacterium sp. | reverse complement strand
GTCGCGGAAGTCGAACTCCCAGTGCGCCTCCGTCCGCCATGTCGCCGGCGCACCCTTGCCTTCCAGGAAGGGCCTGAGCGAACGGCCGTCGCATTGCAGCGGGATGTCAGCGCCGATCGCTTCCAGCATGGTCGGCATGATGTCGACGTTCTCGGTGAAGCGCCGCACGACCTGGCCGCGGCCGGCATCGGCGCTGCGGCGCGGGTCGCGCACGATCAACGGGATGCGATAGGACGCATCGAAATAGCCGCATTTTCCGATCAGCCAGTGATCGCCCATCTGCTCGCCATGGTCTGACGTGAAGACGATCATGGTGTCGTCCCAGCGGCCGGTTTCCTTCAGCATCGCGAAGACACGACCGAGCGTGTCGTCCACCTCGCGCATCAGCCCGTAATAGACGGCCTTCAGGCGGCGCAGCCGCATCTCGTTCGCGGTGGCGCGGAAGGTGCGGCGCGAGAGCTGGTGCTCCAGCCACGGATGCTGCCGCGCTTCATCGGCGGGCGTCGCCAGGCGCGAGAAGCCGGGCACCGCCTTCGGGTCGTACATCGCATTGTAGGGCTCGGGCGCGATGAAGGGCGGATGCGGTCGCAAAATCGACAGATGCGCGATGAATGGTCCTTTTGCGTCACGGATGTAGTCCATGCAGCGGTCGGCGAGCCAGTTGGTGTCGTCGTCTTCTTTCGGCAGCGCCAGCGGCTTGGGCACCGGCGCGCCGTCCTCGTAGTCGGGGCCATCGGCGCGCATCGAATAGGCGCCCTGGATCGGTTCGGGAACCTGGTAGCCCTGCCCCTTCAGCCAGTCGGCCCACTGCCGCGGCGTGTCGCCCATCAGCACGATCGGCCGGATGCCAGGCAGCGGCCCCTCATAGGTGAAGAGCCACGGGTCATCCTCCTGGAGCTCGCGCGGGTCGAGGCTGGTGTCGGTGTAGCCGAACAGCACCGGGTCGTAGCCGATCGACGCTGCTTCCTTGGCCCAGTTGGTGTGCCGCGCCTCCAGCGGGGTGCCGTTGGTCCCGGAGCGGTGGTTCTGGAGATACATGCCGGTGTGCAGCGAGGTGCGCGACGGCCCGCACGGCACAGCGTTGGCGAAGTGGTGGGTGAACAGCACGCCTTCGCGCGCCAAGGCGTCCAGATTGGGGGTCTGCACGATCGGATGCCCGAGCGCCGACAGGCACTCCCACCGCCACTGGTCCGCCGTGATGAAAAGGATATTCAACGGCTTGGCCATGACGGCACCCCAGCGAGCAACGGGCGCAGATTGCCTGCGGTCGGCGCGCGGTCAAACGGGATTCGGGAAAGAGAACTGCGATTCGCGGTTCGGGGAAGAACATCCCCCGGCCCTGCCCGAGGAGGAGCGCAGGCCGGGGGATTTCACCACCTGCCGGGCACCTGGGTAGTACGCCGGCCGGCGGGCAAACCGCAGCGGACAACGCGCCCGCAGCAAATTCATCGGATGATGAGTACGACCGAATGACACCGCGGTCAAATGAAATTCATCACCCAGTGAGTTTCGGGACGCGGCACGCCGCCGCGTACGAAGAACGAGGTGCCCCTACGCAAAGAAAAAGGGCGCCGGAGACCGGCGCCCTCGTTCTTGTCCCTTGGGATGAACCTTACCAGTTCATGCCGACCGAGATGCCCACCACGCGCGGGTCTTCCGCGAACACGTTGGTGAACAGAGCCGAGGTCGGGTCGGTGAGATACATGCCCGTCGGGTTTTCCTTGTTGAAGATGTTCGTCGCGAACACCTGCGCATACCACTTCTGGTCGGTGGGCGTCAGGCGGATCTGGGCGTTCATCGTATCCCACGAACCGATGTAGTCGGCCGGACCATTGATGACGCGGGCGAACATGCTCGACTGCCAGTAGTAGTCCACGCGCGGAACGATCTGATAGTCGTCCCAGTGGAAGGTGTACTGACCGCCGACGCCGATCTGCGCGTTCGGCACCTGCGGCAGCTTGTTGCCGTGGATGTTCCGCGCAATGCCCGTGCCGTCCACGATGGTGGTGGCCGCACCCGTCCTCGGGTCGGTCGCCGTCGTGTAGGTGAAGCCGGCGTGCTGCATCGCGTCCTGGTAGGTCGGCAGCGCGTGGCCCGGCGTCGGCACGAACCACGGCGCATCCGTCGCAAGGTTCGCGGCGGTGGCGTAGGTCGCGGTCGGGTTGCACAGACCATAGTTGACCAGCGGCACGCCGAACGGCGCGTCGACCGCGGCGTTGCCGCCGTTGGGCAGGTAGAAGTTGTTCACGTGCAGGGCGCTGGACTCACCCGGCGTGTGGCCGGTCGAACCCGCGGCCGTCGGCGTCACCACGCAGAGCGAGCCGTTGGTCACGTCCTTCACGAGGACCGCGTTCGCCTGGCCGCCCGTCGGGTTGCGCTGGTCGGTGATGAAGGCGTTGCCAGCTTCCGAACGCGTCAGCGACAGCGTCAGGTTGAAGGCAAGGTCTTCCTGCGGCTGCCACACGAACTCGCCTTCCATGCCGTACAGATGCGCCGGGATGTTGAAGGTGAGTGCCGCGCGGTTGGCGATGATGCCGACCTGGTAGTTCTCGTAGTTGTAGTACCAGAAGTCGAGGTTGGCCTGCAGCGTGCCGTCGAACAGCGTGTTCTTCGTGCCCACTTCGATCGCGTCGACCGTGGCCGGCTGATAGACCAGCGGCACGACCAGCGCCGAACCGCCGCCCTGCACCTTGTTCACGCCGCCGGCGAGTTCGCCGCGCGACAGGGTCGCATAGACCTGAGTCTGGTCGGTCCAGCTGAGGTGCGGCGACCACTGGAGCGTCGCACGGCCCGTCCACTTGTCGGTGGTCGAGTTCTGCTGGCCCGTCGTGCCCGTCGGCTGACGGAAGGTGGCCGGGTAGCCGACGCAGTTGGTGCCCGGGATCGCGAGACCGGCGCCGCCGGCGCAGGTCTGCGAGCCGACCGGCACGAAGCCGGGGACGATGGCGCCGGCCGACGTGTTGCTCAGCAGCAGGCCGCCGATCGCGGCGGTCGTGGTCAGGCTGCTGGCGCGGTCGTCGTTGTAGCGCGCACCGGCGATCAGCTTGAGCGTATCGCTGAAGTCGTAGGTGCCTTCCAGGAAGATCGAGCGCGACTGCACGGCGCCACGGCGGTTTTCGCCGTCATAGGTCGTCGAGGCGTCCATCAGCGGAATGTTGCCGGCGGCGCCACCGACGAATGCACCCAGCACCATCGATTCCCAGTCGAGG
>DATFCF010000584.1:0-4577 GCA_035253445.1 Mycobacterium sp. | reverse complement strand
GAGGGTCAGCGCCTGCTCACAACGTGCCCAATATTAGCTGCCCACGAATGGCTTGACTTGCCGAATCGACCAGGCCGTGACGATCAACTGCCTCCACCTCCACGGCCAACGGGGATTACGGTGAGCCGCCGATGGATTCCTTCACGTCGGCGGACGAGGGATTGGCGTTTCTCACCTGCTGCCGAGGCGCCCATCTACCTACACCGAGTTGGCGGCCTTAGGCACGTGGCTCCAACCATGCTTTCCTCGCTGCCTTGGAAATGGTGTCGTTGCCACCTTCCAGTAGGTTGCTGTGCATCAGACCCCGCTCCTTGGGTCGTATCGGCCACCATGTTGCAGCCAGTTCTGACACCTGTCGGGTGAGAACTCCTGACGCGACGGCTGCGTAGTGGAGCCAAAAGTCATCTGCGCGGGGGCAAACGCCCATGAATTCGTCGCCCCGCTCGCGCAGTACCTCAAGTACTTTCGGCGGGTAGAGAACACCCGAAACCCCTGTGGCCATTAAGTTCTCCGAAGGAATGGTGCTTGTGCACAGCGGCCAAGACGCGTAGGGATCGTCGCTCATCGTCCGTGCTCTGTAGGCAACCACTTCATCCGGCCGATACGCGGCGACCAATCCGGCCAGCCAGCCACGTGGATAGAGCACGTCATCATCGGCCGTTACGAGAGGACGTTCAAGATTCTCTTCCATTACATAGGGGAAGTACTTCTTGTGGGGCCCGTAATCGACACAGTGCCTTATCGTCAAGCCCCGTTTCATCAAACGGCGCAAGGTATTCGGTGGGTTCCGTACAACAGATTCATCTTCGTGCCACAGCACTATTCGGCGTGGCAGCAGACTTCCGCGGCCGATGGTCTCCAATGTCCTCCACACGCGGCGAGTTCTGTCGCCATATGTGGTAATCGAAACATCGACGTCGCAGTCTCCGGTAATGGGTCGGCGCGAGCGTAGATTCACCACCTTCAGGCAAAGTGTGTATAGGGCTATCTGCAAGTGCAGGAAGATCTTCGCCCCTAGGCCCGTCCGGTATCGGCCGTTGTTACGCACAAGCGATAGTCTGCCAGTTACCGTTCTATTCGGTGCTGGCACGAAGTGATGACGATTCAAACGGTGTCGGTGACCCGGCCCCTAAGCCGAGGAGGAAGCTGCAATGAGCTTCGTGCGCAACGCCACCCGCCTGCTGCCCCTGGACGTTGCCGTCGCAGGACGGAAGCACAAAGCCGTGTTCTACCTCCTCGACCCGCTGTTCCGCGCCAGCACTCGGAATGACGCCATCCAGACGCCGTGGGGCCCGCTAGCGCTGGACGGCAACCACGCACCGGAACGCGGGCTGTCCTATCTCTTCCACAACGTCCTGCGTTACTACGAGAGAAGCGAGCTCGGCCGGTACATTGCGCGCGTTGCCGAACCCGGTGCAACTTTCGTCGATATCGGTGCCAACTTGGGCCTCTACGCTTTGCTGGCGCGACGGCATGGCTTCAATACGGTGGTGGTGGAGCCAGAGCCGCGCCACAGCGCCTTCTTGAAGCGCAACGAGCACGTCTTCGGCACGGTGCTGCCAATCGCCTTCTCCGACCGGGCCGGGGCCCTGCCCCTCTACTACGAGCCGCACAACCACTCCGGGGCAACCTCCCTTTTTCCCAGCTCCAGCTACGTTCGCGGCGACGGCGTGGTGCCGGTGCATACCTTCAGTGAGATTGCCGCTCGCGGAGACCTTGGCGAAGTGTCGAAGATTCGTCTGATCAAGATCGACGTGGAAGGCCTGGAGGCCGAGGTGGTGGCGGGCATGGTCGACGCACTGCGCAGCGGCTGGCGGCCCCACCTCTGGTGCGAGGTTCGCGGCGATCGCTCGGGACGCAACGGCGGCAGCTATCGCAAGGTGCGCGAAACCCTGCGCGCCTTCGGCTATGTCGCCCGCGAGCTCAAGGACGGCCGCGACCTTGCGCTGGACGAGCACGACCTAGCACAGCGCTCGGTGTTCGACCTGCTGTTCACTCCCCACCCCTAGAATTTGCCGGCGGGAGCGTAATGGGCGCCGCGTTCTCAGGTACGCCGTCGGTCCGCGGCCGGCAATCGGCCCGACATCAACCAAACAGCCCGTCGATAAGGGTCAGAGCCTGCTCCCCACGGCCCTGCCAAGAGTGGCCTCGCGCCAATGCTCGCCGCCGTGCGGCCGCTTGCTCTGACCAAGTCTCGAAACCGCCTTGGACCGCTTGCAAGAACGACTCTCCGCCGGTTAACACGACATCCTCGGACGCTGTCCGCTCAAGGCTGGGCAAAGCCGTCGAGACGACCCGAAGTCCCGCAGCCAAGTATTCGTACACCTTCATCGGAAAAACTCCGGCCGTATATGCATTCAGGCGATACGGAATGAGTCCGACCATCGAGGACGCCAACACACGAGCCAACTCCGGGGGCGCAAGGTTTCCGACATAGTCAATCCCCGGCAACGCGAACAGATCGTCCATCTCCCGTTGGGCAGACGTCCCGTCGACGGATGTTGGGCCGGCCACAACGACTGGTACTCCAGCGGTCGCCAACGACCGCAACAGGTCGAAGTCGACTTTGGACGGTGTCAAGTTGCCGGCGAAAACAGCACGCGGCTGGCGCGTCTCGTTGGCCGCTTCGTACAGGCCGGTGTCCGCAACGTTCTCCCAGAGCAGGACATCGTCGCGTCCCATGTTGCGCAGATGATCAAGGACTCCCGAACTGCTCGCAATCACCCGATCGGCCTTGGTGAGCAGTGAGGCTTCACCGGCGAGACACAGCTCGCGGTGGCTCCGGTGTTGCGCATGCAGCAGGTCGACAGAGTGGTAGACCGTGCGGGCGAACCGGTCTTCGAGCCCATATGTGACTGGTGAAAAGGTCCACAGGACAGCGTCATCCCCTTCCACGGGTAAACGTTTCACGAGGTGCTTGTTCAGGGCTCGAACCGGTGCGACACCATGCAGCGGGATCACGATCGGGTGAACGACATCAACGCCCCACGTATTCGGACTCGAAGTCGTGACGGTTCGGCTCGAGCGAAGCCGGCCCGCCATACGGCGTAGGTCGGTGGCCCCGAGGGTTGGCTTCCGCAACCCGAACGACTCGATGTAAGTGACGGGTAGGCGACGAGCGAGTTCGCGCGCCAGATGTTGCTTGTTCGTCCACGCCGCGGCCGCAAAGTCCGCGGTGGAAAGGATCACAACTCGCACGGGTCTCATTTTCTCTGCATTTCTTGTTCGTTGTTGTCCGTCCGCGCTAACCGCACAGTCTTTCTGTGAACGGCGGTCTCGGTCCAAGGTGGTCAAGCCTGTTCGTCATCTCGAGCGACCTTTACACTCCCGCCCTCGGGGCCCTGATAGTCGGGGAACAGGGTGGGCTCACCCGGGTTCGGAGAGGGGGTGGCTGTCGCGCGTTGCCGCCCTCCTCGCTTGGATCGGCGTTGTCTGAGGACCCACGCGGGCGCGCGAAACATGTTCAGGTCGAATGCCCTGAATCGGTAGAACTCAGCCAGTGGGACTCCGCAGTACCTGTGGAGCAAGTAGATGTTGAGGTAGCCGGGTACCACCGTCCCTGCAAACATTGCGAATGCGGCGCCAAGTGCGCCATATTTCGGAACCAAGACAAACATCGCGACGACGTAGAACGCCGCGCTGATCGCTGTCCCAAGACTTCGAATGCCAGGATGCCCGCGCGCGCTCAGAGCAGCGCCAGCCACAGAACCCGGGATTGCGAGCGAATACGTCAGTAGGAGCACGACAAGTACTGGGACAGCTGGCGAAAACTCCGGCCCGAACAGAATCGGAACCATCCATGGCGACGCAGCAGCAAGAACGCCTCCGACTAGCGCGGTGACCAAGGTAGTTATTCGTGCGGCGCGACCGACGCGGGTGGCGCTCGGTTCACCGGACTCGACCGCGAACATCACTTGACTCACTGCACTGTTGAACAACAGAGCCACATTGCTCACGTTCACTGCAACGACGTATATCCCCAACTCCTCGACGCCTGCGAGAGGTGTCATCATCACCTGGTCTAGCCGCATGAGGATGATCCCGGCTATCGATCCCAACCAGATCCGCCACGCATACGACGCGACACGAGGTATGGAGTGAGGGGATCCTGACGAGTTGTTCGAGCCATGCAGTGCGGCCCACCATCGAGGTGTGACCAGGTACACCACTGCGCCAGCGAACGTCGTGGCCGCAATGGTCAGGGTTGCCGTCATTGGTGTCAGCGAACCGACGGCGAAGAGTCCGCCCACAGTAACGAGTTGGAGTAACGCGCTAAGGGTACGTTCAGCCATGACGAGCCACCAACTTTGGGCCCCATAGGCCACACCCCGCAGTGCTCCTGTCAGTAGTGCTGGCACAAGCGCGGCGGAGGCAATAGTCATCAGCCCAGCCAGCTGATTGCTGCCAGCGCTGAGCGGCTGTGCGAACAGGACGATCAGCCAAGTTCCGATCGAGCCTGAAATTGCAAGTGCGACAAGGCTGACGCCGAGTTGCCGGCTAATCCGGCCCGCGCCGCCTCGCGCAACGAAGTACGTAAGTGCTTCTGGCAAGCCGAGGGTGAGGAGTGCGACCGCGAA
>DATFCF010000583.1:0-3369 GCA_035253445.1 Mycobacterium sp. | reverse complement strand
TGGTCGGCTTCAACACCGGCAAGGTGCAGCGCGCGGAGGTGAGGAGCTGCTGGGGCCGACGCTCATCGCGTACGGCACACCCGAGCAGCAACAGCGCTTCCTGCCCAAAATCCTCGACGTCACCGAACTCTGGTGCCAGGGCTACTCCGAGCCGGGAGCAGGCAGCGACCTGGCCAACGTGTCGACCACGGCCGAACTCGACGGTGACCAGTGGATGATCAACGGCCAGAAGGTGTGGACGTCGCTGGCGCACTGGGCGCAGTGGTGTTTCGTCGTCGCGCGCACGGAGAAGGGCTCCAAGCGCCACACCGGACTGTCGTACCTGCTGGTGCCGTTGGACCAGCCCGGCATCGAGATCCGTCCGATCGTGCAGCTGACCGGGGACTCCGAGTTCAACGAGGTGTTCTTCGACGACGCTCGCACCGATGCGGATCTGGTGGTCGGCGAGCCCGGCGACGGTTGGCGGGTCGCGATAGGGACACTGACATTTGAGCGTGGCGTGTCGACGCTCGGTCAGCAGATCGAGTACGCCCGCGAGCTGTCGGGTGTCGCGGAGTTGGCGAAACGTACTGGCGCCGACGATGATCCGCTGATTCGGGAGCGTCTTACCCGGTCGTGGGCTGGCCTGCGCACCATGCGGTCCTATGCGTTGGCGACCATGGATGTGGAGGATGGCCGCCAAGCCGCCGGCAAGGACAGCGTGTCGAAACTGCTGTGGGCCAACTGGCATCGCGATCTGGGTGAGATCGCCATGGACGTGTTGGGTCGCGAGGGTCTGACGCTGACCGGCGGCGACTTCAGCGAATGGCAGCGGCTGTATCTGTTCTCGCGATCGGACACCATCTACGGCGGTTCCAACGAGATTCAGCGCAACATCATCGCCGAGCGGGTGCTCGGCCTACCGCGTGAGGTAAAGGGTTGATGAGCGCTTGCGCGAAGAGGAGACAAGTATGAGTCTGGCCGAAGCGCCGAAAGAGATTGAGGGACACGGCCTTCTGAATGGCAAGGTTGTCGTCGTTACGGCTGCCGCCGGTACGGGCATCGGCTCGTCGGTCGCGCGGCGGGCGCTGCTCGAGGGCGCCGACGTCGTCGTCTCCGACCACCACGAGCGGCGACTGGGCGAGACCCGCGATCTGCTGGCAGAGCTTGGCCTCGGTCGGGTCGAAAGCGTGGTGTGCGATGTGACGTCCACCGCGCAGGTCGACGCGTTGATCGCCTCGACCACAGCCCGGATGGGACGCCTGGACGTGTTGGTCAACAACGCAGGCTTGGGCGGGCAGACCCCTGTCGTCGACATGACCGACGAGGAGTGGGACCGCGTTTTCAACGTGACGTTGACATCGGTGATGCGCGCGACGCGCGCGGCGCTGCGGTACTTCCGCGAGGCGGACCACGGCGGCGTGATCATCAACAACGCCAGCGTGCTGGGCTGGCGCGCGCAGCACTCACAGTCGCACTATGCCGCCGCCAAGGCGGGCGTGATGGCGTTAACCCGGTGCAGCGCAATCGAAGCTGTCGAGTACGGGGTACGGATCAACGCGGTATCACCGAGCATCGCCCGGCACAAGTTCCTGGAGAAGACCAGTTCTTCGGATCTTCTGGACCGGCTGTCGGAAGGCGAGGCGTTCGGGCGCGCGGCAGAGCCATGGGAAGTGGCCGCCACCATCGCGTTCCTGGCCAGCGACTACTCCAGTTACCTGACCGGCGAAGTCATCTCGGTGTCGAGCCAGCGGGCCTGACGCAGCGCGATCTCCACGGAATCTTCACAAACGCTGCCAGGAAGCCCCACATCCGGCCCCTACAGTCAGAGGTGTGAAGCGAATCCTGGTGGTCGACGACGAGCCGACCATCCTGGCCGCCGTCGCGACTCGGCTGCGTGCCGAAGAGTTCCTGGTGGAGACCGCAGTCGACGGACCGTCAGCCGTCGCCGCGGCCGCGGCCTCCCAACCGGACCTCGTGGTGCTCGACGTCATGTTGCCGGGATTCGACGGGTTCGAGGTGTGCAGGCGGATCCAGGCAGTCCAGCCCATCCCTGTGCTGATGCTGACCGCGCGAACCGACGAAACCGACATGTTGATCGGGCTCGGGATCGGCGCCGACGACTACCTCACCAAACCCTTCAGCATGCGCGAACTCGTCGCGCGCGTCCGGGTGCTGCTGCGCCGCGTCGACCGCACCGACCCGGACCAACCCCTGTGGATCGGTGACCACCGGATCGATCCGCAGGCCCGCAGGGTCCACAAGGGAGACGACGAAATCCATTTGACGAGAACCGAATTCGATCTGCTCATCTTCCTGGCAGGCCGGCCGCGCACGGCGGTCTCCCGCGACGCCCTGCTCGAACACGTGTGGGGCTGGGCGTCCGGGGTGGAGAGCCGGACGGTCGACACCCACGTAAAGGCGTTGCGCCGCAAGCTCGGCTCCGAACTCATCCGCACCGTGCACGGCGTCGGGTACGCGCTGGAGTTACCGCGTTGAGCAGGCTCGCCGCCGTGTGGGATCGGCTGCCGCGGCCACTGGATCCCTTCAGCTCGTTCAAGATGAAGATGGGCCTGCTCGTCGGCAGCGCGATCACCCTGGCCGCGTTCACGTTCTGGATCGGCGCGAGCTGGCAGTTTCGCTGGGCGTTGCTCGCCGCGCTGGCCACCTCACTCGCACTCACCCAGTTCCTCGCCCACGGCATGACGTCGCCGCTGCGGCAGATGACCGCGGCGGCGCGCGCGATGGCTCGCGGTGACTACAGCGCCCGCGTCCGCGCCACCTCAAGGGACGAGATCGGGCAGCTGGCGGCGGCCTACAACCAGATGGCGGCCGATCTCGGCGCGGCCGACGAGTATCGACGCGGCCTCATCGCCAACGTCTCGCACGAGCTTCGCACCCCCATCACGGCGTTGCACGCGCTGCTGGAGAACGTTGTCGACGGCATCGCGGAGCCCGACGACAAGACCATGCGGATGGCGTTGTCGCAGACCGAGCGACTCGGCGAGTTGGTGACCAACCTGCTTGACCTGTCCCGGCTTGAAGGTGGCGTTATTGCATTGCAGCCCAGCGCATTCAGAGTCAACGATTTCCTCGAGGAGGCCATCGGGCACGTCGCGGTGTCCGGCGACGGTGTGCAGGTGTCGGTGCAGGTGTCGCCACCGGACCTGGTTGCCGTCGCCGATCAGGCCCGGCTGCGGCAGGTGGTTGTCAACCTGGTGGACAACGCCATTCGGCACAGTCCTGCGGGCGCCAGGGTCTGCGTGATCGCGAGCGCGGCGCAACCGGCGGGGCTGCGGGTCGAGGTGTGCGACGAAGGGCCCGGGATTCCGCCCGCCGAACGCGAACGCGTGTTCCAGCGTTTCACCAGAGGCGCGACGTCGGCCGGGG
>DATFCF010000582.1:0-3913 GCA_035253445.1 Mycobacterium sp. | reverse complement strand
AACCTGCTCTCTGACCAGTCCGACGCCGACGGTCTGCGGGCGCTGTTCACCACGTGGATCACCGCGCCGCAGCCCGATCTCGACGTGCTGGTTCCCGCCGTCATCGAGGGGGCGATCCACTATGTCCGTTCGGGTAAGAAGGAGTTCGCCGCCGAGGCCAAGACGGTGCTCGAACTCGGCGAGCGGTATCCCGGCGACGCCGGGGTGCTGGCCTCGCTGCTGCTGAACCGGATCAGCCTTTCGCCCGGCGAGGGCATCTACCTGCCTGCCGGCAACCTGCATGCCTACCTGCACGGGGTGGGTGTTGAGGTGATGGCCAACTCCGACAATGTGCTTCGCGGCGGGCTGACCCCCAAGCACGTCGACGTGCCGGAGCTGCTGAGGGTGCTGGACTTCACTCCGGCGACCGATCCCGTCATCCGTCCCCAAATCGCCAGGGACGGAATGGAATTGGAATACGATACGCCTGCGCCGGAGTTTGCGGTTTCGGTGCTGAGCATCGACGGCGAGCAGCTGGGCCACGAGGTCGACGCACCCACCCGCCACGACGGGCCACAGATTCTGCTGTGTACCGAGGGGTCGACGGTGGTGCACGCCAAGACCACGGCCGTGACGCTCGAGCGCGGTGCGGCCGCGTGGGTGTCGGCCGACGACGGCCCGATCCGACTGGTCGCGCAGAATCCGACGAAGCTGTTCCGGGCGACCGTCGGGATCTAGTGTGCTTTGCGGCCGAACGGCAGCACGTGCACGATCGCGACGATCACGGCCCCCACGACCAACCCGACAAGGGCCGACGCCGCGGTGTTGACGAGCCAGGCGAGCACGCCGCCCACGGCGTCGACTGCATGGTGAACCGCGTCCTCGAGGTGATGCACGAATCCGTACGGCGTATGCCAGCCGAGCGTGTCCGTCCCTTGGAGCAGGATGTGGCCGCCCACCCAGAGCATCGCGACCGTGCCGATGGTCGACAGCGCCGAGAGCAGTTTGGGCATTGCGGCAACCAGGCCACGGCCGACCTTCTGCGCGAATCGTGACGTGCGTTGCGCGAGGCTCAGCCCGATGTCGTCCATCTTCACGATCAGCGCGACGACGCCGTAGACCGCGGCGGTGATGACCAGAGCGACCACCACGAGAATGATGAGTCGGGGCCAGAACGACTGGTCGGCCACCTCGTTGAGCGCGATGACCATGATCTCGGCGGACAGGATGAAGTCGGTGCGGATCGCCCCTGCGGTCATCTGGCGCTCGGCATCCTCGCCGACGGCCGCAGTGGGTGCGGCATGGGCGTCGTGGCTTCCGCTCTTGTGAACCCACCCCACGACCTTTTCGGCACCCTCATAACAGAGGTAGGTGGCGCCGAGCATCAGAATCGGCGTCACGAGCCACGGCACGAACTGACTGAGCAGCAACGCCGCCGGCAGGATGAACAGCAGCTTGTTGCGCAGGGACCCGATCGCGATCCGCTTGATCATCGGCAGCTCGCGGTCGGCGGTAATGCCGTGCACGTACTGCGGCGTCACCGCGGTGTCGTCGATGACAACGCCGGCCGCCTTGGCGGTCGCACGCCCGGTGGCGGCGCCGATGTCGTCGACCGATGCGGCCGCGAGCCGGGCCAGAGCGGCAACGTCGTCGAGGAGTCCGAACAGACCCGCGCTCATCGCGTCTCCCTCATGGCAACGAACCTACCGGCAACGGCGAGCACGCATAAATCGGAGCAGCACGTCCTCGGCGAGGCCGTATTGCATTGCGTCCACCCACAGCCGAGGGCAGACGGGACCACGGGCGGGGCGGCAGCCAGTACGCGATGCCGCACGACGACAGGTCTTCCACCGGCCGTATCTGCGACGTCATGTTGGCCTTGCCCGGTCAGCGCGTTACGCTGCGCCGCGATTAGGTGCATCGCGGATGACGCGGTGTACGTCGGACCTTGCTGCGCCACCGTCCTGAGCGATCCACGGTCCCTCGATGGATGGGTCGAGAATCCCTTCCTCGAGCCATGTGTAGCGGCCGTCGAGCACGTCACGCGCCAGTGTCCGGTCGGTGTCGTCACAGTTGCGCCACAGTGCGTCGAACAGCCGGTCGGCCCGGACCCTGGCCTGGCGGCAGAACGCGTCGGCGAGATCGACCGCGAAGTCATCATCGGTCCGATCACGTTGCGCCCGGACGCAGGCGGCGGTCATCGCGAACAACTCCGCGCCGATATCGACGATCCTGCCAAGGAACCGCTGCTTGTGCTCCAGCTTGCCCTGCCATCGTGACATCGCGTAGAACGTGCTGCGCGCCAGTCGGCGGCTGGCACGCTCGACGTAGCGCAGATGCGTGCCGAGCGGTCCGAAATCGCTGAATGATGTTGGAAATTGGCCCTTTCCGGCGAGCAGGCTGGGCAACCAGCGTGCATAGAATCGGCCGGCGTTGGCCGCCGCGCGAGCTTTACGCCGCATGTCGGCGTCCGGGTCGATGATGTCGCCGGCCACGCTCAGGTGTACATCCACCGCCTCGCGTGCGATGAGCAGGTGCATGATTTCGGTTGAGCCTTCGAAGATCCGATTGATGCGCACGTCGCGCAGTATCTGCTCGGCGGGCACTCCGCGCTCGCCGCGGGCGGCCAGCGACGCGGCGGTTTCGAAGCCGCGCCCGCCGCGAATCTGCACGAGCTCGTCGGCGACCAGCCAGGTCATCTCCGAGCCGTAGAGCTTGGCCAGTGCCGCCTCGATTCGAATGTCGGTGTGGCCCGCATCGGCGAGCTGGCTGGCCAGCTCGACCATTGCCTCCAGGCCGTAGGCAGTCGCGGCGATGAACGCCACCTTGCCGGCGACCGCATCGTGCTCACCAACCGGCCTGCCCCACTGCACGCGCTCCTTGGACCATTCTCTGGCAATCTTCAAGCACCGTTTTGCCGCGCCACAGCACGTCGCCGGCAACGACAGCCGACCCACATTGAGCGTGGACAGCGCAATCCGCAGCCCGTCACCCTCCTCGCCGATCCGGTTTTCGGCAGGCACCCGCACGTCGGTGAACCGCGTGAGGCCGTTCTCGATGCCGCGCAATCCCATGAACGCATTGCGGTTTTCGACCACGATGCCCGGTGTGTCCGCCTCCACCACGAATGCGGTGATCCCGCCCGGATGGCCCTCGCATTTGGGCACTTTGGCCATGACCACCATCAGGTCGGCAATGACGCCGTTGGTGGTCCACAGCTTCATCCCGTTCAGCACATACTCATCGCCATCCGGTGTCGCGGTGGCATGCAGCCGGGCCGGGTCACTGCCGACGTCAGGTTCGGTGAGCAGGAACGCGCTGATCTCATGTGTACACCGGCGAAGCCACGTCTGCTTTTGCTGCTCGGTGCCGAACATCGAGATCGGCTGCGGTACCCCGATCGACTGGTGCGCGGAGAGCAGTGCGCCCAGAGAGGGGTGCACCGAGCAGACAAGCGCGAGAGCTTTGTTGTAGTACACCTGCGACAGGCCGAGCCCGCCGTAGGCAGTGTCGATCTTCATGCCGAGCGCGCCCAGTTCCTTCAGGCCCAGGATCACCGCATCCGGGATCTGCGCATCGCGCTCGATCACCGCGGCATCGATGTGGTTCTCGCAGAACTCGCGCAATGTGGCCAGGAACGCCTCGCCTCGCTGCGTGGCTTCAGCCGATCCGGTGGGGTGTGGGTGGACCAGGTCCAACCGCAATCGACCGAGGAACAACTCCTTGGCGAAGCTCGGCTGGAGCCACTGGGCCGCCCGCGCGTGCTCGGCGACATCCCTGGCCTGTTTCTCGCTGATCTCCCCGGTAGCGGTCATGGCAGACCCTCCTAGCAACTGGCCCTACTCGACAGTAACCCCGGCTGTCGGTAGTGAAGTACCCATTCGAGTGCGTCAGCTAACGGCCGCGGATGTGCGCGCGGGGCGCTTGCGCCTCT
>DATFCF010000581.1:0-3477 GCA_035253445.1 Mycobacterium sp. | reverse complement strand
CCAGATCCACACCAGCAGGGCGATCAGACCGATCAGCGGAAGACGCAGGAATGCGGTGACGCGCACCGGTTCCGCCGCGAAGTACTCCGTTACCCGGTTCAACGGACGAGTCACGCTATTCCACGAGCTTGCGGCGCATCGCCTCGGCGACGGCGGCACCGCGATCACTGACGCCGAGCTTCTCGTAGAGCCGCTGCACGTGGGTCTTGACCGTCGACGGCGCCAGGAACAGCTCCTTGGCCATCGTGGGAATGCTGCTGCCGGCCGCGATCATCTTGAGCACCTCGCGCTCACGCGGGCTCAGCGCCGGGCCCTCGGGCTCGGCCCGCTTGCGAATCTCACCCGCCAGCCCGGCAGCCAGACCGGGCGTCACCACATCGCGGCCCTTCGCGCAGTCCAGCACGGCGTTGACCAGCTCGCTTCGCGTCGACTCCTTGGACAGGAAGCCGGCCGCACCTTCCTGTAGCGCCTTGTAGACGATCGCCGACTCGTCATGGGCCGAGACCAGCAATACCCGCGTCGGCAGTTCGTCGCGAAGCACCGCGGCCGCGACCTGCGCGCCGTCCATGCCGGGCATCCGGTAGTCAAGCAGCGCCACCTGCGGGGAATGCGTCCTGATCGCCTCGAGCGCGCTCAACCCGTCGTCGGCTTCGGCCACCACGTCGATTGCGTCACTTGACGTCAGCGCCCGCACGACGCCGTCGCGAAACAGCGGATGGTCGTCACCGACCACCACGCGCACCTTTGGGCTGGTCACCACGTCAGCCTTGCACAGCAACGGCCGATGTTCCCCCGATTGGGGGACACGCGATTCCTCCTGATCGACCTCCGATTGCCCGACATACAAGGCGCGTTGCGGACGGCATTCTTATCTCATCGCCGGAAAACACCGGCGCAAGGAACGAAAACATAACTCACACAGGAGAATTCACATGAACACCAACACCAACCGCTTCGCCCGCTACATCGCACTGCCGGCAGTCGCTGCCGGGATCATCGGCGGGGCCGCCCTCGGCCTGGCCGGCGCGGCCAACGCAGCCACCTACAGCAGCCCGTCGCCCAGCATCGTGGCGACACCGGACGTGCACGCCCACCCCGCCCCCAACGCGGTGCCGGGCCACCACTGGCACCACGGGATGTGGCACCTGAACACCCTCGAGCCCGGCTACACCCCCTGATAACACCAGACCAGAGGCCCTCCCCGTCGACCCCGGGGAGGGCCTCTTTCGTTGCGTCTTCCCCCGATCGGGGGACACGCAATTCCACCGGTTCACCGGCCGATCACCCGACATACAAAGCCGAAGCAACCAGAGATAGTTGTTTCAACACCGAAAAGCCCCACCACACAGGAGAATTCACATGAACACCACCACCAGCCGCTTCGCCCGCTACATCGCACTGCCCGCTGTCTGCGCCGGAGTTCTCGGCGGCGCCGCCCTGGGCCTGGCGGGCATGGCCAACGCCGGCACCTACTCGTATCAGCCGACGCCCCGCCCGGGCATCGTCGCCACGCCGAACACCATCGCGCGGCCGCCGGTTGTCGTGATGCCCGGCCACCGGTGGCACAGCCACGTCGTCATCGACGCGCCTGCCGGCGAATAACTGACCAATCACCCGCAGGCCCTCCCCTGGCGGCGTATTGCCCGGGGAGGGCCTCCTCATGCTCGGCTGGTGGTCACCACAGCGGGATGTCCTGGCCGTACTCCGACTCTGGCCGGGGCCCGAAATAGCGGCGCTGCGATTCGTCGATCTTGACGTCGTTGATGCTCGCCTCCCGGCGTGACATCAGCCCTTCCGGGGTGAACTCCCACAGTTCGTTGCCGTAGCTGCGGAACCACTGCCCGGCCGCGTCGTGCCATTCGTATTGGAACCGGACGGCCATACGGCTGTCGCGAAAGCCCCACAAGCTCTTGCGCAACACGTAGTCCAGCTCGGTTTCCCACTTGCGCGTCAGGAACGCCACGATCTGCTCTCGCCCGACGACGTGCTGGTCGCGGTTTCGCCACTGGGAGTCGGCCGTGTACGCCAGGCTCACCCGTTCCGGATCGCGAGTGTTCCAGGCGTCCTCGGCCGCCTGCACCTTCTGGACGGCGGTCTCGAGGGTGAAAGGCGGTAGCGGCGGTCGGCTCTCGGTCATACCCATTACCTACGCTCGGCGCGACGGACTTGTTCCCACGTTTTTACACGTGTCATATCGTGGCGGTCATGGACTTCGCGATGTCGGCTAAGGCGCAGGAATACCACAAGCGGCTTTCCGCCTTCATGACGGAGTTCGTCTTCCCTGCCGAGGCCTCCTACCACCGACACCGCGTCGAAGCAGGCCCGAACGACCACACCGTGCCGCCCGTCGTCGAGCAGCTCAAAGTCCTCGCCAAAGAGCGGGGGCTCTGGAATCTGTTCCTTCCGTCGATATCGGGGCTGACCAACCTGGAGTATGCGCCGCTGGCCGAGCTGTCCGGTTGGAGCCTGGAGATCGCCCCGGAGGTGATCAACTGTGCCGCTCCCGACACCGGAAACATGGAGACCCTGCATCTGTTCGCCACCGAAGAGCAGCGCAAGCAGTGGCTCGAACCGCTGCTGGCAGGCGAAATCCGCAGCGGGTTCTCGATGACGGAGCCTGCCGTGGCGTCCAGCGACGCGCGCAACATCGAGACGCTGATCACCCGCGACGGCGGCGACTACGTCATCAACGGCCGCAAATGGTGGACCACAGGCGCGTCCGATCCGCGCTGCAAGGTGCTGATCGTGATGGGCCGCACCAACCCCGACGCTGCCAGCCATCAGCAGCAGTCGATGGTGCTGGTCCCGATCGACACCCCCGGGGTGAATATTCTTCGCTCGACGCCGGTGTTCGGTTGGCAGGACCAGCACGGGCACTGCGAGATCGTCTACGACAACGTGCGCGTCCCTGCGGAGAACTTGCTCGGCGAAGAGGGCGCGGGCTTCGCCATCGCCCAGGCCCGGCTGGGCCCGGGACGCATCCATCACTGCATGCGGGCGCTGGGCGCAGCTGAGCGCGCGCTGGCGTTGATGGTGGACCGGGTGCGGAAACGCGTCGCGTTCGGCAAGCCGTTGGCCGAGCAGGGTGTGGTGCGCGAGTCGATTGCCAAGTCCCGCAACGAAATCGATCAGGCTCGGCTGCTGTGCGAGAAGGCGGCGTGGACCATCGACCAGCGCGGCAACAAGGAGGCCCACCTGCTGGTGAGCCAGATCAAGGCCGTCGCGCCGAAGGTGGCGTGCGACGTCATCGACCGGGCGATCCAGGTGCACGGTGCGGCCGGCGTCAGCGACGACTTCCCGCTGGCACGCCTCTACAGCTGGCACCGCGGGATGCGGTTGTTCGACGGCCCGGACGAGGTGCACATGCGCACCGTGGCCCGCGCGGAAATCGGCAAAGAGAAGTCGGCGTTCGCGGCGGCGGTGACTCAGTAGTGTCCGTGGGTCTTGGGGAACTGTCGGGGGCGTGGAACTTCCGCG
>DATFCF010000580.1:0-5318 GCA_035253445.1 Mycobacterium sp. | reverse complement strand
CCGCCGTGCTCAACGCTGCGGCCATCGCCCACGCCGCGGTGGCCCTGGCGCGTTCGACCGGGTGGGGAAACGCGGCGGCCGTGATCGCAAGGCCCTGCGGCAGCATCAGGGCGGCGCCGACCCCTTGCACGGCCCGGCCCGCGAGAAGCAGTGGGAGCGTGGGGCCGCCGCGCACGTCAGGGAGGCGGCGACGAACGTCAGGAGGCCGAACCGCAACAGCGAGCGCCTGCCGAATCGGTCGCCGAGCGAGCCCGATGTCAGCAGCATGGCCGCGAAGGTGACGTTGTAGGCGCCGATCGTCCATTGGGCGCCGGAGATGCCGCCGCCGAGATCGTCGCGGACGGCCGGTAGGGCGAGGTTGATCGCGTTCGCGTCGATGAGCCCGACGAATAATCCGAGGTAGGCCGCGATCAGGGTCAAGGTGGTGTCGAACGAGAACCTTTTCGTGTCCATGCCCGCACGCTAGGTGCGTAATGATTCGACGGCCGTCGAAGCGTCTAGCGGTCGGGCAGCGCGTGCTCGACGATGGTGCGGCGCCGGTGCGGTTCGCGTTCGCGGCGCTTGGCGGCCAGGTAGACCTGCGCGGTTTCGGTGGCGACGGTGTGCCAGTCGAAATCCGATGTAAGGCGTTCGCGGGCAGCGATTGCCCTCTGCTGGGCGGCGTCCGGGTCGTCGAGCACGACACGCACTGCAGCGGCAAGGCCCGCGACGTCGCGGGGGTGATACGACATACCTGTTTGGCCGTTGATCACCGCCTCGCCGAGGCCGCCGACGTTGGACGTGACCAGCGGGATGCCCGTTGCCGCCGCTTCTAACGCGACGATGCCGAATGGTTCGTAATGGCTGGGCAGCACCGCTGCGTCAGCGGTGTGCAGCAGCCCAACCAACGCTTCATGATTTAGATGGCCGACGAACGTTGTGGCCTTGAGCACCTTGTGTTTTCGGGCCTGCTCGACGAGCCACTGCTGCTGCGTTCCTTCGCCCGCGATGATCAGCGTGGTGCCGGGGTGGCTGCGCCTGATCCGTGGCAGCGCGGCGATCGCGTCATGAATTCCCTTTTCGTATTCGAGGCGTCCGAGGTACAACAGCTGCGCGGGACCACGTCTGGGCCGTCGTCTGGCGAACGGCCAGAGCGCCGCGTCGATTCCGTTGCGAATCACCCGGGTCTCGGCCAGACCCGGACCGAACAGTTCGGTGATCTCGTCGCTCATCGACGCCGAACATGTGATGAGCGAATCGGATTCGTGGGCAAGCCATGACTCCACGGCGTGCACCTGGCGGCTGATCGACCCCGATACCCAACCCGAATGCCGGCCTGCCTCTGTGGCGTGGATGGTGGAAACCAGTGGTACGTCGAAGTACTCGGCCAGCGCGACGGCGGGGTGTGCGACGAGCCAATCGTGGGCGTGCACGACGTCGGGCCGCCACGCGTTGCGGCCATCAGTCTTGATGGCCAGTCCGGCGCGGACCATCGAATGGCCCATCGCCAGTGTCCACGCCATCATGTCCGTGCCGAAGTCGAATTCGTGGGGGTCCTGGGCGGCGGCGACAACCCGTACGCCCTCGGCGATCTCGTCGGTCGACGGATGGGTGCCGGGATCGGTGCCGCTGGGTCGACGGCTGAGTACCACGACTTCGTGTCCGTCCGCGGCCAGCGCCGTCGCCAAATGATGGACGTGGCGCCCCAGCCCGCCGACCACCACCGGCGGGTACTCCCACGACACCATCAGAATTTTCATCGGTCGCTCAGTCCTGGGCGAGAGACCGCAAAATGCCAACAATTCGCGGCGTGTCGTGTACAGACACGGTCGCTCGCGGGGAGGGGGGCCACATTCATCGGGGGAGCCGCCGGGCGTCGAGGGCGCCGAACAAACCGTCGGCGCGGTTCCAGCCGTCGGCCAGGCGTTGTGCGTGCTCGCGACGACCCGACGCCAGTGTGCCGGCGATCTCGCGGGTGGCGTGCGCGTGCAGGTGTGCGCGATAGCGCGCATAGTCGGCAGCCGAGTCCTTGCTGACCATGAACGGCCAGTCGCTGGACACCGTCAGCAGGGTTTCGCGCAGGATCTGGTCGGCGACGAAATCCCTTGGCGTGGGGGAGCCCAGCGATGCGCGCTGCTCCAATGCCTTGTCCACTGTGGTCAGTGCGGTGTCGACGACTTCACCGTTGAGCTGGACGAGATCGGCGACCTGCTCGCCGGCCCATACCTGCCAGTCCTTGCCCGAACCCCAAGAGCTGGGCGGTAACTCGACAGATGAGCCGACGAATCCGTCTGCGACCGCGTCGTTGAGGGTGCCGACGCGCACACCGGCCGCGGGCAACGCCCGCAGTACCCGCTCCAACCACACCGGGCCCTCGTACCACCAATGGCCGAACAACTCGGTGTCGAATGCGGCCACCACATGAGCGGGCCGACCGATTCGGTCGCTCTCTGCGACGAGCCGTTGCCTCACCACCTCGACGAAATCGGCGACGTGGACGTCGATTGCGTGGTCTGCGCGCTCCGGGTCGTACGGCGCTTTGGCGTCCGAGGGCACACTGCGGCCGGTGACACGGGCTGGCTTCAGGCCGGTGACGTGGTCGTAGGTGTGGAAGTCGCGATAGGCGGCATGGCCGGGGTAGCCGGACTTCGGCGACCACACCCGGTAGCTGACCTGCAGGTCGCGGCCGAACGCGACGACATCTGAGTCCGCCACCGGGCGGCCAAGGGCGGTGTCGCCGTGCAGCGACGGACCGTCGACCATGAAGTGGCCGACACCTGCTGCGGCGTAATCGATTTCCATGCCGGGCGCGTACGCGCATTCCGGCGCCCAGATGCCTCGCGGTGTGTGCGCGAAGCGTTGCTGAGCGTCGGCCAAACCCTCGCGCAGCGCGAACTCCCGCAGTCGGGGATTCAACAGCGGTTGGAACGGATGTGACAGCGGCCCGCCGAGCAGTTCGATGGTGCCCGCGTCGAGCAGCTCACGCAGCAGCGGGCTGCCGCCGTGCTGCCACAGCGTCGCGAACTCGTCAAGCTCACGGCCCGCTTCGGCGTGTTCGCGAACCCCGAGCTCTCGCAACGGGTTTCGCAGCGTTGTCGCCTCGAGAGCGCGCAGCTGCCAGTTCGCCAGCCAGTGGTGCATGCCCGTCAAGCTGTACAGGTCGTCGAGCTGCGCGGTGACCACTGGCGTCATCCCAAGCGTCAACAAATGATGACGATCTTCAGCGGCGAGGGTGCGCAGCACCCGCATCAGCGGCAGGTACGCCGCCGACCACGACTGGTAGAGCCACTCCTCGCCGACCGGCCAGCGACCGTGATGCGCCAGCCACGGCAGATGCGTGTGGAGAACGAGTGTGAACAGGCCCGGGGCCGTGTCAGTCACGGCCGCACCGCGATCGCCACCAGATCCAGGCTGTCGTCGATATTGCGGTCCGCGGTGTCAACGAGGTCGAAGTCGGCGGTGGTCACCGAGGCGACGTCGGTGAGCAGGTCATCGGGCCACGGTGCGTTTCCAAGTGCCCGGGCGATCTGGGCGTCGATGATCGAGCCGCCATGCCGGCCGTCGAGCTCGACCAGGCCCGAACCATGAAAAACCCCGTACACGGCCTCGATCCGGAACCCGGCAGACGTGAGCAGCTCAGTCAGTTCGTCGGCGTTGAGCTCGCGGGTGTGGAACGGGTTGATCGGGGTGTCGCGGCCAGGGGAGAAGGTGACCCGGTTGGGTGTCGACATCAGCAGAACGCCGCCGGGCCGCAGCACGCGAAGGCACTCGGCCACGAATTGGCCTTGGTCCCAAAGGTGCTCGATCACCTGAAAGTTGACGACGACGTCCACGGCAGCGTCGGGCAGCGGCAGTGAAGCCAGGTTGCCGTGCAGCATCTCCACCCGCGGATAGCGCGCCTTCACATGCGCCACCGCCGACTCGTCGTAGTCCAGCCCGATGACGCGATGCGCCACATCGGCGATCAGGTCGGCGCCGTAGCCCTCTCCGCAGCCCGCCTCGAGCACATCGCGTCCCGCGCAGCGGTCGGCCAGGCGCTCATAGACCACCTCATGGCGGCGGAACCAATAGTTTTCCTCCGCCAGCCCAGGGATCGTGCGTTCGCCCGTCAGAGGCAACGCGTCATCCCCAGGCGGCGACGGGGCTTCCCCGGTCGCTTCGCTCCTGCCCGCTGAACCGGTAACGAAAGAGGCGCTCATTGCAAGGCAGGCTAACGCGGATCGGCCCGATGGCGAACGGTTCACCGCCTACGGGGAGCCGGAACGCAAACTTCGACCAGCTATGGTGTTTCTGCGAACCCACTTAAGTTACTTGTGAGTAACATGGTGGTAGTTGCGTGAAACGTGGTATTGCAGGCCGGCCGCCGGCCCCTTCGAGGAGGACGAACCAGACTCATGACGAACATCGTGGTCCTGATCAAACAGGTCCCAGACACGTGGTCGGAGCGCAAGCTGACCGACGGCGATTTCACCCTCGACCGCGAGGCCGCTGACGCCGTGCTCGACGAGATCAACGAGCGCGCCGTCGAAGAGGCGCTGCTGATCAAGGAGAAGGAAGCCGCCAACGGCACCGAGAGCACTGTGACTGTGCTCACAGCAGGTCCCGAGCGTGCGACCGAGGCGATCCGCAAGGCGCTGTCGATGGGTGCCGACAAGGCCGTGCACCTGCTGGATGACGGCATGCACGGTTCCGATGTCGTCCAGACCGGCTGGGCGCTGGCCCGTGCGCTCGGCACCATCGAGGGCACCGAGCTCGTGATCGCCGGAAACGAGGCCACCGACGGTGTCGGCGGCGCGGTTCCTGCCGTTATCGCCGAATACCTCGGCCTGCCGCAGCTCACCCACCTTCGCAAGGTGTCCGTGGAGGGCGGCAAGGTCAGCGGCGAGCGCGAGACCGACGACGGTGTGTTCATGGTCGAAGCTCCGCTGCCTGCGGTGGTCAGCGTGAACGAGAAGATCAACGAGCCTCGCTTCCCGTCCTTCAAGGGCATCATGGCCGCCAAGAAGAAGGAAGTGACGACGCTGACGCTGGCCGAGATCGGCGTCGAAGCCGACGAGGTTGGCGTCGCCAACGCCGGTTCCAAGGTGCTGTCGTCGACGCCGAAGCCGCCCAAGACCGCGGGCGAGAAGGTCGCCGACGAGGGCGACGGCGGCACCAAGATCGCCGAGTACCTGGTTGCCCAAAAATTGATCTAGCCCGAGTTCTCCTAGGCCCCAAGACATTAGAAAGACATTGAAGACACATGGCTGAAGTACTTGTGCTCGTTGAGCACGCAGAGGGTGCGCTGAAGAAGATCAGCGCCGAACTGATCACCGCCGCCCGTGTGCTTGGTGAACCCG
>DATFCF010000579.1:0-5652 GCA_035253445.1 Mycobacterium sp. | reverse complement strand
ACAGCGCGCGCTCAGTTCGTCCGATATCGCGCGACGCACGCCCTAAGCTGGATCGAGTGTCCGGGACGTCGCGCGTTGAGCGCCTGATCGCGGCCCGCGCCGCGGCCGTCCCGACGATCGGCTACCCCGATCTGCCGGTCAGCGAGCTTCGGAACGAGATCGCCAAGGCCGTCACCGACCACCAGGTCGTCGTGGTCGCAGGTGAAACCGGATCGGGGAAGACCACCCAGCTGCCGAAGATCTGCCTGGAACTGGGCCGGGGGATCCGCGGCACCATCGGCCACACCCAACCGCGTCGGCTGGCCGCCCGCACCGTCGCCCAGCGCATCGCCGACGAACTGCACACCCCGCTCGGTGAGGCCGTCGGCTACACCGTCCGCTTCACCGACCAAGCCAGCGACCGCACCCTGATCAAGCTGATGACCGACGGCATCCTGCTCGCCGAGATCCAGCGCGACCGCCGACTGCTGCGCTACGACACGCTCATCCTCGACGAGGCCCACGAGCGCAGCCTCAACATCGACTTTTTGCTCGGCTATCTGCGCGACCTGTTGCCGCGCCGCCCCGACCTCAAGGTGATCGTCACATCGGCCACCATCGAACCGGAGCGCTTCGCCGCGCACTTCGGGGGCGCGCCGATCGTCGAGGTGTCCGGGCGGACCTATCCGGTCGAAATCCGTTACCGCCCATTGGAAGTCTCCATCGCCGCATCCAGATCAGAATCCGATACAGCCGACCCGGACGACCCCGACCACGAGGTCGTCCGCACCGAGATGCGCGACCAGACCGAAGCCATCATCGACGCCGTGCACGAGCTGGAGGCCGAACCGCCCGGCGACGTTCTGGTCTTCCTGTCCGGTGAGCGCGAGATCCGCGACACCGCCGAAGCGTTGCGCGGCGCCGTCGCCCGCATCGAGGTGCTGCCGCTCTACGCCCGCCTGCCCACCGCCGAGCAGCAGCGCGTCTTCCAACCGCACACCGGCCGCCGAATTGTGCTCGCCACCAACGTTGCCGAGACGTCGCTGACGGTGCCGGGCATCCGCTACGTCGTCGACCCCGGCACCGCGCGCATCTCGCGCTACAGCCGCAGGACCAAGGTGCAGAGGCTACCGATCGAGCCGATCTCACAGGCCTCCGCCGCGCAGCGGGCCGGGCGCTCCGGCCGCACCGCACCCGGCGTCTGCATCCGCCTGTACTCCGAAGAGGACTTCGCGTCGCGGCCGCGCTACACCGACCCCGAGATCCTGAGGACAAATCTCGCCGCGGTGATCCTGCAGATGGCGGCCCTGCAGCTTGGTGACATGGAGGACTTTCCGTTCCTCGACCCGCCGGATAAGCGCAGCGTCCGCGACGGCGTGCAACTACTGCAGGAACTCGGCGCGTTCGGCAGCGACGGCGCAATCACCGACGTCGGCCGTCGCCTTGCGCAGCTGCCGCTCGACCCACGACTGGGCCGGATGATCCTGCAATCCGACGCCGAGGGCTGCGTGCACGAAGTGCTCGTGCTCGCTGCGGCACTGTCGATCCCGGATCCGCGTGAGCGGCCCGCCGACCGGGAGGAGGCTGCGCGGCAGAAACATGCCCGTTTCGCCGACGAGCACTCCGACTTCATTTCTTACCTGAACCTGTGGCGCTACCTGGGCGAGCAGCGAAAAGAGCGGTCCGGCAACTCTTTTCGACGGATGTGTCGCGAGGAGTTCCTTCACTACCTGCGCATCCGCGAATGGCAGGACCTTGTGGGGCAGCTGCGCAGCATCGCAAGGGACATGGGCATTCGTGAGCAGGACGAGCCGGCTGATCCTGCACGGGTGCATGCCGCGCTGACTGCCGGCCTGCTGTCGCACATAGGTTTTCGGGCGGAAATGCGCGGCGGTGACTCGCGGGACTATTCCGGCGCGCGCAATTCGAAGTTCGTCCTGGCGCCCGGTTCGGTGCTCACCAAGCGCCCGCCGCGCTGGATCGTCGTCGCCGATCTTGTGGAGACGAGCCGGCTGTATGGACGGATTGCGGCGCGCATCCAGCCGGAGGACGTCGAGCGCGTCGCAGGTCATCTCGTGCAGCGCACGTACAGCGAGCCGCATTGGGACGCTCAGCGCGGCGCGGTGATGGCGTATGAGCGGGTGACGTTGTACGGCCTTGCGCTGGTGCCGCGCCGACGGGTGAACTACGCGCAGATCGAGCCGGAGCTGGCCCGCGAGCTGTTCATCCGGCATGCGCTCGTCGAGGGTGACTGGCAGACCCGCCACCACTTCTTCCGCGACAACGCGCGGCTGCGCGAGGAATTGGCGGAGCTGGAGGAGCGGGCCCGTCGGCGTGACCTGCTGGTGGGTGACGACGAGATCTATGCCTTCTACGACGCCCGCATCCCGGCTGAAGCCGTGTCCGCTCGGCATTTCGACGCGTGGTGGAAAAAGCAGCGCCACAAGACGCCTGAGCTTCTGACGATGAGTCGTGACGACCTGTTGCGCAACGACGAGGCCGGTGACCAGCCAAATTCCTGGCAGGCGGGTGATCTTTCGCTGCCGCTCACCTACCGCTTCGAGCCCGGTGCCTTCGACGACGGTGTCACGGTGCATGTGCCGGTCGAGGTGCTCGCGCGTTTGGGCGGGAACGAATTTGCTTGGCAGATACCGGCTTTGCGTGAAGAGCTCGTGACCGCGTTGATCCGCTCACTTCCAAAGGAGCTGCGCCGCAACTTCGTTCCCGCACCGGACACCGCACGCGCGGTGCTCGCCTCGCTGGAACCGGGAGACGAACCACTGCTGGAGGGTCTGCAGCGGGAGCTGCGGCGACGCACCGGTGTGCTGGTCCCTATCGATGCGTTCGACCTCGGCAAGCTGCCGTCCCACCTGCGCGTGACGTTCGCCGTCGAGTCGCCCGACGGCACCGAGGTGGCCCGCGGCAAGGACCTCGACCCCCTGCAACAGCAGCTCGCCGCGCCGGCGCGGAAGGCCGTCGCGGACGCGGTCGCCGGCGAGCTGGAACGCACCGGGCTTCGAACGTGGCCCGACGACCTCGACGAGCTGCCCCGCAGCATCGAGCGCACCAGCGGCAGCCACGCGGTCCGCGGATTCCCGGCGTTGGTCGATGGGGGCGCGGCCGTCGATCTGCGCGTGTTCGCAACGCAAGCCGAGCAGGACGCCGCGATGGGACCCGGCAGCCGCCGGCTGTTGCGGTTGTCGGTGCCGTCACCGGTCAAGGCCGTCGAGCGGGCACTGGACCCCCGCACGCGACTGGTGCTCGGTACCAATCCGGACGGCTCGCTGTCCGCGCTGATCGACGACTGCGCCGACGCGGCGGCGACCGTCCTTGCGCCGGGGCCGGCATGGACGCGTGGTGAGTTCGACGGGTTGCGGGACCGGGTGGCTGGTGCGTTGGTGCCGACCACCCTCGATGTCGTCGCACGCGTGGAGAAAGCACTGGCCGCGGCGCATGACGTGGAGCTTGCGTTGCCCTCCGAGCCGTCGGCGGCCCAGGCCGAGGCGATCGCCGACATCCGCGCGCAGCTCGGCAGGCTGTTGCCGAAGGGCTTCGTCACCGCGACCGGACCTGCGCGGCTGGCTGACGTCACGCGCTACCTCACCGCCATCGGCCGGCGGCTCGACCGGCTGCCGCACGGTATCGCCGCTGACCGCGAACGGATGCAGCAGGTACGCGCTGTGCAGGATGCGTATGACCAACTCCTGCAAGCACTTTCGCGGGGACGGGCGGCCGCCGCCGATGTCCGTGACATTGGCTGGATGATCGAGGAACTGCGGGTAAGCCTGTGGGCCCAGCAGCTCGGCACCGCGCGGCCGGTCAGCGAGCAGCGCATCTACCGGGCCATCGACGCCGTGACGGGCTGACCCCGCGGACGTCAGCCGCGCTACTCTCCCGAAGTGGGCCGAAAGCGCGTCGTCATTGCCGGCCTTGGCGACAGTGGTGTCCTCACGGCGATCAAGCTGGCGAGGCACGCCGACGTCGTCGGAATCTCGACTAAGCCGGCCCTGGTCAGCGGCCAGGAACTCGGACTGCGTATCTCGCGGCCGAACGATTGGGCCAGGGACAATTGGATCGCGTTCGACAGGTTCCGCGGCCTTGACCGTGTCGAAACCGTCCACGGCACACTGACCGGTGTCGACCTCGCTGAGCGACTCGTCATGGTTGAGCGCAACGATGGATCCCCACTGGCTCAGCCCTACGACGCTCTCATCATCTCGACTGGTGTCACCAACGGTTTCTGGCGGCGCCCGAGCCTGCAGTCGGCCGAGGAGATCGGCGCCAGTTTGCAAGCGGCGCACCGGCGCTTGGCGGCAGCCGAGTCGGTGATGGTTGTGGGTGGCGGTGCCGCGGCGGTCAGCAGCGCCGCCAACATCGCGATCAGGTGGCCGGCCAAGCGGGTCGATCTGTACTTCCCCGGCGATCGCGGCCTGCCGCAACACCATCCTCGAACCTGGGCGCGTATTCGACAGCGGCTCATCGAGGTCGGTGTGCAGCTGCACCCCGGTCACCGCGCCGTTCTGCCGGACGGCTTCGCGTGCGACGAGATCACCAGTGAGGCGGTGCAGTGGAGCACCGGCCAACCGCCGTCGTCGGCCGATGCGGTGCTGTGGGCGATAGGGCTGGTGCGACCGAACACCGACTGGCTGTCACCAGAACTGCTCGATGAACACGGTTTTGTGCGCGTGACACCGCAGCTGCGTGTGCCTGATCACCCGGGTGTCTTCGCGGTCGGCGACGTCGCGGCGACGGATCCGCTTCGGAGCTCGGCTCGCAACCGAGCCGACGCGCTCATCGCCCACAATGTCCGCGCCGAGTTCGAGGGACGACCGCTGCGCAGCTTCCGGCCGCCCAAACGACGGTGGGGTTCCATCATCGGTATCCAGGCCGACGGCCTGGAGGTCTTCGCGCCCAACGGCCTCCCCTTCCACTTCCCGGCATGGTCGATCGACCGCGTGCTGATGCCATTGGTGGTCCGGTGGGGCATCTATCGGGGCGTGCGCGACAAGGCATAGCCGTCATTCAGAACGGTGGTGGTTTGTTGCGTTCGGCGATGTCGGCGTTGTTGAGTTGGCGTTCGGTTTCGATTGCGCGGTGGCGGTTTTGGGCGCGGGTGGTCTTGCGTCGGGGCATGGCCAGGTTGCGGCTGGGTTGGGTGGGGGTTGTCGTCGCGGCGGGAGTCGTGAGGGGTGCGGTGGGTCGGCACAGTGACGGGAACAGGATCGCGCTGCCGGGTTTGGTGGTGTAGGTCTGCCCCGATGGGCTGGTCCAGATGACGGTGCCATCCGGCAGCTGGCGATCCAGCCAACCCCAGAAGGTTTTGAGCAGGTGGTGTTTTCGGCACAGGCATTTGATGTTCGACGCGCAGGTCGGGCCGTGCGGGTAGGCGATGGTGTGGTCCAGATCGCAGCGATCAGCGGGTTCATCACAGCCCGGGAACCGACACGTCATATCGCGGCAGCGCACGAAATCGGCCAACGCTCGCGACGGGCGATAACGCGGCTCGGGTGGACTGTCGCCGGGATGAATCAGTTGTCGGATGGTCGCGGTGCCGGCCAGCTTGGCCGCCAACAAGGGAGCCGGCAGGATCGGCCCACCGATCACCACCGCCGGATTCGTCGGCCCGGGCTCGGGGGTGGGGGTGGGGCTGTCCAGGTGGGCGGGGGTGTCGTT
>DATFCF010000578.1:0-6915 GCA_035253445.1 Mycobacterium sp. | reverse complement strand
CTCCGCCACTGCCCTTCTCGATCAGGGTCAGGCGAGCGTGAACCTGGTGGCGGCGATCCCGTCGTTGCACGCTGGGTTGACGCTCGCGATTGCGGCATTCCTCTGGAGGCGCGTACACCGCGGATGGCGACCACTGCTCGTCGCGTACGTGCTCATCATGGCGTTCACCCTGGTGTACACGGCCGAGCATTTCGTCATCGACATCCTGCTCGGCTGGCTGCTCGCGGTGGCCGTCATGTTCGTCATCAATCTGCTGAGCCGACGGTCTTCTCCGTCAGCTGCCGGTGAGGTACACCTTGCGCAGGGTCTCGGTGACAGTCCACTGCGTCTTCGTCCCCGGGGCCAACCGGACGACGTCGTCGACGCCGACCCGCAGTGTCGGGCCGCCGTCGGCGAACGCGACGCTGGCTGAGCCGCACAGCACCACGAACACCTCGTCGGCTTCGACATCGCGCATCACGCCGGGTGTCATTTCCCAGACGCCGATCTCCAGGCCGCCGAACTGCTCGATCGTCGCGGCGAGGATGACGGAGTTGGGTTCCATCGGACGACTATGCGCGCGCGCAGCATGCGCGTATTTCGCGGGATGTTACGGCTCTTGTGCGGCTGTAGACAAAATGTAACATTGGTGGCATGTCAGACACGCATGTCGTCACCAATCAGGTTCCGCCTCTGGAGGACTACAACCCGGCCACGTCACCGGTTCTGACCGAGGCGCTGCTCCGCGAGGGCGGCGAGTGGGGCCTTGACGAGGTCACCGAGCTCGGCGCGCTGTCCGGCAGCAAGCAGGCGCAGCGCTGGGGCGAGCTGGCCGATCGCAACCAGCCGATCCTGCGCACGCACGATCGCTACGGGCACCGCGTCGACGAAGTCGAATACGACCCCGCCTACCACGAGCTGATGACGGTCGCGGTCGGTCACGGTCTGCATGCCGCGCCATGGGCCGACGACCGGCCAGGCGCCCACGTCGTACGCGCCGCCAAGACCTCGGTCTGGACGCCAGAACCCGGCCACATCTGTCCGATCTCGATGACGTATGCGGTTGTCCCTGCACTGCGCAACAATCCCGAACTGGCGGCGGTGTACGAGCCGCTGCTCACCAGCCGCGAATACGACCCCGAGCTCACGGTGCCTGCCAAGAAGGCAGGCATCACCGCGGGCATGTCGATGACCGAAAAGCAGGGCGGTTCCGACGTACGGGCCGGTACCACGCAGGCCACCCCCAACGGCTTCGGCAGCTACAGCCTCACCGGCCACAAGTGGTTCACCTCGGCACCGATGTGCGACATCTTCCTGGTGCTGGCGCAGGCCCCCGGCGGCCTGAGCTGCTTCATGCTGCCGCGCATCCTGCCCGACGGCAGCCGCAACCGAATGAACCTGGCGCGGCTCAAGGACAAGCTCGGCAACCACGCGAACGCGTCGAGTGAGGTCGAGTACGACGGCGCGATCGCGTGGCTGGTCGGCGAGGAAGGCCGCGGCGTGCCGACCATCATCGAAATGGTCAACCTCACCCGGCTGGACTGCACACTGGGCAGCGCTACCAGCATGCGAAACGGCCTAGCCCGCGCCATCCACCACGCGCAGCATCGAAAGGCGTTCGGCGAGTACCTGATTGACCAGCCGCTGATGCGCAACGTGCTGGCCGACCTGGCCGTCGAGGCCGAAGCCGCGACCATGGTCGCGATGCGGATGGCCGGTGCGACCGACAGCGCGGTGCGTGGTGACGAGCGCGAGACGCTGTTGCGGCGCATCGGTCTGGCGGCCAGCAAGTACTGGGTGTGCAAGCGGGCCACCCCGCACGCCGCCGAAGCGATGGAATGCCTCGGCGGCAACGGCTATGTCGAGGAATCGGGTATGCCGCGGCTCTACCGCGAAGCGCCGCTGATGGGCATCTGGGAAGGATCCGGCAACGTCAGCGCGCTGGACACGTTGCGCGCCATGGCAACTCGGCCCGAGTGTGTCGATGTGCTCTTCGACGAACTGGCCACCACCGCGGGCGCCGACCCACGGCTCGATGCCCATGTCGACAAGCTCAGATCTGAATTGAATGACCACAGTGACATTGCAACCATCCAGTACCGGGCGCGCAAGATTGCCGAGGACATCAGCCTCGCACTGCAGGGCTCCTTGATGGTGCGGCACGGCCACCCCGCTGTCGCCGAAGCGTTCCTGGCCACCCGGATGGGTGGAGCGTGGGGCGGTGCCTTCGGAACCTTGCCGACCGGACTGGACTTGGCGCCCATCCTGGAACGGGCGCTGGTGAAAGGATGACGCACACCAACCGGAGGGCAGGAGCGGAGCGACCCGGGAATGTCTGGAGCCGCGTCGATTTCGACAACCTCAAGACGATGACTTACGAGGTCGCCGATCGGGTTGCGCGGATCACGTTCAACCGGCCCGAGAAGGGCAACGCGATCATCGCGGACACCCCGCTGGAACTATCGGCGCTCGTCGAGCGTGCCGACCTTGACCCCAGCGTTCACGTGATCCTGATATCCGGTCGGGGAGAAGGCTTTTGCGCCGGATTCGATTTGTCCGCGTACGCAGAGGGATCGTCCTCGGCCGGTGGCGGCAGCCCCTACAAAGACACGGTGCTGTCGGGTAAGACGCAGGCGATCAACCACCTGCCCGATCAGCCATGGGACCCGATGATCGACTATCAGATGATGAGCCGGTTCGTCCGCGGCTTTTCGTCGCTCATGCATGCCGACAAGCCGACGGTCGTGAAGATTCACGGCTACTGCGTGGCCGGCGGCACCGACATCGCCCTGCACGCCGACCAGGTGATCGCCGCGGCCGACGCGAAGATTGGCTATCCGCCCACTCGCGTCTGGGGTGTGCCCGCCGCCGGCCTGTGGGCTCACCGCCTCGGCGATCAGCGCGCGAAACGTCTTCTCCTGACCGGTGATTGCATCACCGGCGCCCAAGCCGCTGAATGGGGACTTGCCATCGAGGCGCCCGACCCCAAGGATCTCGACGAGCGCACCGAGCGGCTGGTCGAGCGGATCGCCGCGGTGCCCATCAACCAGCTGATCATGGTCAAACTGGCGATGAACACGGCACTACTGCAACAGGGCATCGCTACCAGCCGGATGGTCAGCACGGTGTTCGACGGCGTGGCCCGGCACACGCCCGAGGGACACGCATTCGTCGCCGACGCCCGTGAACACGGCTTCCGCGACGCCGTCCGTCACCGCGACGAACCATTCGGCGACCACGGCCGGATGGCGTCCGGGGTTTAGGCGTGCCGAAGACATCCGGCGGGCTGGAGCGAAGCGACCCAGGGATTGCAGCGGCCCGGATGACGGCACGGTCCGTAGTGCTGAGCGTGTTGCTGGGCGCCCATCCGGCGTGGGCCACCGCCAGTGAACTCATCAGGCTGACAGGCGATTTCGACATTCGTGAGCCGACTGTGCGGGTGGCGCTGACTCGGATGGTCAGCGCTGGTGATCTTGTCCGCTCCGAGGACGGCTACCGACTGTCCGATCGCCTGCTCGCACGGCAGCGACGCCAGGACGACGCGATCAACCCGCCCTCGCGAAACTGGGACGGCACCTGGACGACGCTGGTGATCACCCGCGTCGGCACCGACGCGCGCACTCGTGCGGCGCTGCGAACCACCTTGCAGGACAACCGGTTCGCGGAGCTGCGCGAAGGTGTGTGGCTTCGGCCCGGCAACCTCGACGCGCAACTGCCTGCCGAGGTGACCGCCCGGGTGCGGGTGTTGCACGCGCGCGACGACGATCCCGGCGAGCTCGCTGCGAGGTTGTGGGACCTGCCGGGCTGGGTGCGCATCGGTCGCGAATTGCTTGACGAAATGGCTGCGGCCACAGACATTCCCGGGCGATTCGTCGTCGCGGCAGCCATCGTGCGTCACTTGCTGGCGGACCCGGTGCTGCCCGGCGAACTGCTGCCAGGCGATTGGCCTGGCGCAGCTCTGCGTGAGGCGTACACGAACTTCGCCGCCGAACTGGTCGCGCGGCGGGATGATGTCGAAATGATGGAGGCAACATGAGCGGCGGCGGTGGTGGTGTGCGCGTCGAGCGCAACGGTGCGGTGACGACGGTGATCATGAACCGGCCGGAGGCGCGCAACGCCGTCAACGGGCCGGCCGCCGCGGAACTCTATGCCGCGTTCGACGAGTTCGACAAGGACGAATCGGCATCGGTCGCGGTTCTCTGGGGCGACAACGGAACCTTCTGCGCCGGAGCAGATCTCAAGGCGTTCGGCACGCCGGACGCCAACCCGGTGCACCGAACCGGGCCGGGACCGATGGGGCCCAGCCGCATGGTGCTGTCGAAACCGGTGATCGCCGCGGTCAGTGGCCACGCCGTCGCGGGCGGTCTCGAACTGGCGCTGTGGTGTGACATGCGGGTGGCGGAGGAGGACGCGGTGTTCGGTGTGTTCTGCCGGCGCTGGGGCGTTCCGCTGATCGACGGTGGGACAATTCGGCTACCGCGGCTGATCGGGCAGAGCCGTGCGATGGACCTGATCCTCACCGGCCGCGCGGTTGATGCGCAGGAGGCGTGGGCGATCGGGTTGGTCAACCGCGTCGTGCCCAAAGGTCAGGCACGCCGAAAGGCCGAGGAACTCGCCGCCGAACTCGCGCAACTTCCGCAGCAGTGCATGCGGTCGGATCGTTTGTCGATGCTCAACCAGTGGGGCAGGTCCGAAGCCGAGGCCATGGACTTCGAATTCGCGAGCATCTCCCGCGTCGCTGCCGAATCATTGGAGGGCGCACAGCGATTCGCCGCCGGCGCGGGCCGCCACGGCGCGAGCGCCTAGCCCTTGTTGATCGCGTTACCCGAGCCGGTGTCGTTGATCTTCGGATCGCCGTCGGAGTAGGTGACGGTGTTGTTGAGGCCGACGACCGCAATCTCCTTGTCGATCCGCTCGAATGTGATCTTGTTGTCGGAGCCGCCGATGTTCACGTTGGCGCAGGTGCCTGTGACGGTCAGCGTGTTGTTGGCACCGCCGACGTTGAGCGACTTCCCGTCGGCGCAATCGATGTCGGCTGTGGTGCCGAACGACCCGTAGTTGATCGTGTTGCCGACCTCGATTTGCGCGCCCGACGTGCCCGCTGTGGCGGTGGGCGTTTTGGTGTCGCTGCTTTCCGATCCACAGCCGGACAGGAACAGCGTCGCGGCGCTCACGACTGTCGCCGCAACACCACCGATGAGTCTGACTGAGTTCATGCCGTCGATTGTCGTCTTCTCGATCGCAGACTTCTAGGCGGGCACCCGATCCAAGCGGTTGGTCATGCCCAATTCACGGCCTCGGTCCCACAGGATCGGCTCACCGTTCTTGAAGAACACGGTCTGGTCCCAGCCGTACACCGTGATGTCGTTGATGACGGTGTCGGCGACGACGACGTTCGACGAGCCCATCACCGTCACCGCCCAGCATGTGCCCAGCGCGTTGATCTGATTGCCGGTCCCCATGACGTGCAGTGTCGACTCGTTGCAGTCCAGCGTCTGCACGATGCCCTGCCCGCTGATGTGGGTGTCCCCGTTTTCGGCGTTCGCCGCCGGCATCCCGACACCGAGTGCGATCGGAAACGTGATCACGCATGCCGCCAGCAACCGGCCAACACCTGTCGATGCCATGCAGGGAAGCGTACGACGCCCGACGTCCCGGTGGCACCAGTCGGCACAAGTCGCTATCGGTGACGGTGCTGGGTAGCGTGTTCAGCGATGCGTTGGCGTGTCAATCCGGTTGCTGTCGTGGCGGTCACAGCGGTAGTGACCGCCGCGGGGTGTTCCCAAACCGTCGGCGGGACCGCGCAGCGCGCGCAACCAGACGTACCCGATCCGAACCGCAGCTACGGCTATGTGGACGACCGTTGCGGGCTGTTGGTCGACGGCTCCATCCAGGAAGTAATAGGTGCGGACGACGTCGTACGGCCCTACAGCGGGGCGGTCTGCCAGTACGTGTTGTCGAGACGATCCGGCCCGGATGCCGGTGCCCCTCCGGTCGTGATCGACGTCAACTTCTCGTGGTTCGAGACCGGCAGCATCGACCGCGAGCGCGTTCTGGCCAGTGAGCGCGGCGCGACCGTGACCATGAAGGTCGTCGAACGGCATGAAGCCTTCCTGGCGCGACGCGATACCACCGGTGTGGCCTGCGCGGCCACCGCCGCCGCGGGCGCCGGCGTGTTGAGTTGGTGGGTGCAATTCCGTGGCCAAACCGCGGGCGACCCGTGCATCGACGCCGAGAAACTGCTGTCTGCCACGCTGCAATCGGACATGTAGCGATGTTCTGCCCGCGTTCAGTGTTGAGGTGCTTTGCCGCATTCGCGGCCGGCGCCGTGCTGCTGGCCGGCTGCGGGTCCTCAGATCGGCAGGAGGCTGCGACGACTACGCCGTCGCCTCCGCTTCCGCCGGGCGATGGCTTTCGCAGCGCGGACTGCAACGGGGTAACCGACGCCGACATCACCGAGGCGGTCGGATCGTCGATGTTCACCAAGGCGGTCGTGAGCGATGCCGGCTGTTTCTGGCAGGAGAACACGGTGCTCGGCTCGTTCGGCGCGGGCATGGGGATTTCCACGTGGTGGTATCGCGGCAGCGATATGGACACCGAACGCTCGCTCGAACAGCAGGCCGGGCGCACCCTCACCGAGCTGTCCCTCGACGGCAACAAGGGCTTCAAGGCCTCCGACGCCAATGCGTGCAGCATCTACGTGGCCAAGGGCACCGATGTCATCACGTGGTCCATCCAGACGATGAATCCCGCGATGCTGCCCGATCTGTGCTCGATCACTGAGCAACTCGCCGAGCTCAGTCAAGAGCGCGTCAACTGATCGCTGGGAAACTAGAGGTGTTAGTTTTCGCAGATCAAGTCTCGGGTTCAAACGAAGGGCGACGGACATATGGCAGGTCCGCAGTCTCCTGGAGCCGCCCGGCCGGCGACATCCAG
>DATFCF010000577.1:0-2454 GCA_035253445.1 Mycobacterium sp. | reverse complement strand
CGGTCAGCACTCCCGTGTTCGCCCACACGATCGGCGTGACGCACAGCGTGTTCCACAATCGGCGACCACCAGCGTTCTATGACGCCCTGAGGGCGGTGTTCCCGCACCTGGACGTCGTCATCGCCTACCGGCTGCTGTTCGGCGTCTACTCCGGCATCGTTCCCGACGGCATCGCCGACCTGGGGGTCGACGACATCGAATGGGCCGGGGACTCGACCGTTCTGCTGTCCTACGTCAAACGCCGCACCGCGGCGGAGACCCTGAACCTGCCGCGTCCGGCGGTGCGTCTGCTCGAGCAGTGGCTGACGCACTCGTCGCTGCTGCGCAGCCTGGTCGCACCAAGCGACCGCGACCGGCTGTGGTTGGGCCTGAGTTACGTGGGCAAACCCGTCCTGATCCGCGAGATCAATCGGGTCAGCATCCAGCGATGGGTGAACCGCCACGGCGTGCTCGGGGCCGACGGTCGGCCGTTGAAGATCCATCGAGCACGCATCCGCACCACGCACCATGCGATGCGCGAGAGGAAGACCTGGACAGGCAACGCACGCGCCACGATCGACCCCAATCACACGCCCGCTGTCGAAGGCGACCACTACCTGTCGGTGACGACCCCGGGCCAACGGCACGCGGTCGAGGCGGTCATCGAGGATGCCCAGCACGATCTGTTGCGCCGCGCGCATCCGCCCACCGTGATCGCCGAGGAGGACGCCGCCGCGCTGGCCGACGGCTACCCGCAACTGATGGCGGCGATGAATCTCGACGACCACGCGATCGCCGATTTGGTCGGCGGCGCGCGCGATGTGTTCACCGCAGCATGCGGTGATCAGCTGGCCGGCCTGCACGGTCCGGTCGGCAAGCCGTGTCCGGCCAGGCCGTGGGTCTGCCTGCTCTGCCCGCTGGCGGTGTTCGCGCCGCGGCACGCGGTGAACCTGCTGCGGCTCAAGGCGTTCTTCTCCCGCCAATGGCAGCAGCTGCCCGCCGCGCAGTTCATGGCGGTGTTCGGGCCTTACGCGACTCGGATCGATCAGATCCTGGGCCGGTTCGACCCCGCCGAACTTACGGCCGCGGCTTCCCGGGTCACCGACACCGACGACGAAATCCCCCTTCGCCCAGAGGAACGCACCGCATGACGACCTTCGCCACCAACAGCGCCCGCGAACACCGGACATCAGTCTTCACCGGCGCCGATGTCTGTCTGCAGGCGGGTCTGACACTGCCCGACGACGTTCGCCGCCCCCTGTTCGACGACGACTTATGGGACTTCACCGAGGTCGTCGGGTTGGCAGTCAACATCCCGTTGGCGAACCGCCGCTTCGACTTCGCCGTGATCGGCGACCCGCGATGGCGCATGGTCGCCAAGGAGCTGATCATCGCAGCCCTCGCCCCGCGGCATCCCGCCGTCGCCGAATTGCCCAGGGCATACCGCACACCGCTGCATCTGCGCAGCTGCATCGGACGGCTGGGCGAGCTGACGCGACTGTTCCGCTGGCTCGACCGGCGACACGTCACCACGCTGGCCGAAATCGACACCCACACCTGCGAGGCCTACCTGGCATTCCGGCGCTACATCCTCGACGAGGACGGCAATGTTGTCGGTGAACAGAGCCCCGCGGTTCGACGCGCTGCAGCGCAGATCATCGTCGACCTGGTCAACCACCGAGACCTGTTCACCGCCGACCGCGTCCGCGCCGATCTTCGCCCCTGGGGCGGCGCATCGGCTTCCGCCGTCGCCGAAATGCGTTCCGGCCGTGACGGAAACACCACGCCCGCCGTTCCCGACGAGATCCTGCAGCCGATGCTCGCGGCGGCGCTGCACCTGATGCAGGTCCTCGGCCCGCACGCGGTCGCATTGAACCAGCAGGTCCGCGAACACGACCGCGTCCATTCGGTCAGGAACGGACAGCGGCGTCAAACCACCACCTCTGCGGTCGACGACATCGTGACCGTGTTGGCCGACTACACCAGGACAGGGACGCCGCTGCCCCGACACGAAGACCATGAGATCACCAAACGGCTGGCCGCCGGATGGTCAGCCGACGACCTACTGCTGCCCGTCGCCACCGGGATTCTCGCCAGGCAGGCCGGACGCCGCAATATCGACTCCCGTTGGATGCCGCGACTGCGCGGACCGCTCACCAACGCAGTCGCCGCGGTCGGGGTCGAGAAGGTATTCGCTCGCGACGCCGAACAGGCGCCGACCGCCGACGGCGCGACACGGCCCTGGAGCCTGCCGCTGCACCGATCGCAGGCCGTCGCCGTGGTCGGGATCGTCCGAACAGCCGCGATCATCGTGCTCTCGGCATCATCAGGGATGCGCAGCAGCGAGTTGATGGAACTACGTGTTGGCTGCCGCCGCCCGATCGAGGAACCCATACCCGGGCTCATGCGCTACCGCATCGCCAGCAAGATCGTCAAAGGCCAGCCGCTCGGCGGCACCGACGACGAATGGGTCGT
>DATFCF010000576.1:0-3693 GCA_035253445.1 Mycobacterium sp. | reverse complement strand
CGACGGCGCGGCTTCGGTCGGTGCCGTGCTCGGCGGAGCGCTGGCGGTCGGTGTGACGGTGGTGACCGTTTCGGGCGGTAGCGGTGCGGCGGGCGGCAGCGACGGTGTGGTGGCTGCCGGCGGTGCGGAGGTGGTCGCGGCCGGCTGCGTGGTGGTCGTCGGGGCCGCGACGGTCGTCGACACCGAGCCGCTGTCGCCGCCGCCAAGGATGACCACGGTGCAGATCACCGCGACGAGCAGAATCGCGCCGGCGACCCCGGCGATCCAGATCCAGCGGCGATCAATCGGCTCGTAGTCGTCGTAGTCCTCATAGATTTCGGAGTCGTCGTACTCCTCGAGACCCGCGTACTCCTCGTAGTCGCGGTAGCCGGGATTGACGGTTCCCGAGGCGTCGTCTCGAGGGCTGTGGATCCGCTCGGTCGGGGTCAGAGAATACGGTGAATGTGCGGTATAAGGCCTGTTCATGCAGCTGTTTCCCAGTCGTCTTGTGCAATGCCGGCCCTGATGCTATCGAGACGCGAGTGACGGATGAGGTTGCCGCGCTGGGAGTCGGGTCACGGTCCGGACTCGGTTCGGTCGAGGGTTGTCACGGTCTGATCCACCGTCGTTTCGCTTATCGCGTAGCGGCCGGGGCGGCACCGTTGCCGTCCAGTAGCCTCATTTCCAACAGCAGTTCATGGAACGGAAAGGGTTCAGCGTGGAGGTCAAGATCGGTGTCACGGACAGCCCGCGGGAGCTGATCTTCAACAGTGCGCAGACACCCACGGAGGTGGAGAAGTTGGTCACCGACGCGCTGGGCAAGGACGCCGGCGTGCTGACCCTGACCGACGAGAAGGGCCGCCGATTCCTGGTGCAGACGTCGAGGATCGCCTATGTCGAGATCGGCGCGGCCGACGTGCGCCGGGTGGGCTCCGGGGTCGGCGCCGTCGGCGCGGAGGCCGTTAAGAGCGGGTAAGCGGCACGTGGGACAGGCCGCCCCAAATGAACTGCACCGTGCCA
Organism: Mycobacterium sp.; assembly: GCA_035253445.1. Classification (GTDB taxonomy): domain Bacteria; phylum Actinomycetota; class Actinomycetes; order Mycobacteriales; family Mycobacteriaceae; genus Mycobacterium. The sequence goes on along the minus strand of DATFCF010000576.1, from coordinate 2,694 downwards.
TCTACCGCGTCTTCCTTGGTGATCGGCCGGTCGGCGTGCAGCCAATAACGCGCTGAGTCGACGCTGATGGCGACCAGCCCGACGGCGATCATCCTGGCCCGGTGCGGTTCCAGGCCCGAGTCGTGGCTGATCAGGTCGAACACCGCGTCGGTGCACGCCTCGGTGGCGACCTTGACCTGCGAGGCCACCTGCGGCTCGGTCACGTAGTCGTTCTCGAAGATCAGCCGGTAGCCCTGGCCGTCGTGCTCGATGAAGTCGAAGAACGCGGTGACGGCGGAACGGACCCGCAGCCGGTTGTCGGTGGTGGTGCGCAGCGCTTGGCGCACGCCGGACACCAGATTGTCGACGTGCCGTTGCAGCACCGCCAGGTACAGCTCCAGCTTCGACGTGAAGTGTTGGTAGAGAACGGGTTTGCTCACGCCGGCTCGGTCCGCGATCTCGTCCATGCCCGCCGCGTGATAGCCGCGGTCGACGAAAACCTCGCTGGCAGCGGCGAGTAACTGCCCACGACGCTCGTCGCGGGGTAGCCGGTTTCCACGCCGGCCGGCACCTGAGCCGACGCCTGTCTCGGCGTTGGCAAGATCGCTCATCACGTCCTCAAATTCCCATTGCCGACTTGGCCGGCGGCTGGCTTCGTTTCGCCACGACACTACTACCGTTGGCTGGTCGTGCAGCGGAGGACGCCTCGCCGCCGTTGGTGGCGCGCCAGAAGTGCAAGTGCTTTGGCCTGTGTCATCCTGTTTCGGTGACCTACGACCCGGAGCGTCGCGGGGGTGGTCGCGTGCCTGTACTGCGCGACGAGTGGCGAGAGCCGCTGCGTGCGCAGCGTGATCCGCTCGCCGTGGACTCCGGCCGGGCCAGGTCCAATCGCGACGAACATCGCCGCTGGCGCAAGCAGACCTGGCTGGGTCGCTTCATCTCCACCTACGGCTGGCGCGCGTACGCGCTGCCGGTGCTGATCGCGCTGACCGGGGTGGTGGTGTACCAGACCATCACCGGGACCAGCGTTCCCGAAACGACTCCGGTGGAAGGCCCGGTGCAGGGTCCGCCGACCATCGGCGCGGCCAGCACCGCGATCATCGGTGCGCCGCCGAAGGGGCTGACCCAATTCGACGCCAACCTGCCGACTGGCATCCTGCCCGACGGCGGACCGTTCACCGAGGCCGGCGCCAAGACGTGGCACATCGTGCCGGGCACCACGCCGAAGGTGGGCGAGGGCACCACCAAGACGTTCACCTACACCGTGGAGATCGAGGACGGCGTCGACACCACGTCGTTCGGCGGCGACGACGGATTCGCCCGGATGGTCAGCGAAACACTGGCCAATCCCAAGAGCTGGACGCACAATCCGCAGTTCGCGTTCGCCCGCATCGATAGCGGCGAGCCCGACTTCAGGGTGTCGCTGAGCTCGCCGATGACCGTGCGCGAGGGCTGCGGCTACGACATTCAGCTCGAGGCGTCCTGCTACAACCCCGCCTACGTCGACGGCCAGCCGCGGGTGTTCATCAACGAGGCCCGCTGGGTGCGCGGCGCGGTGTCATTCCAGGGCGACGTCGGCTCGTACCGGCAGTACCTCGTCAACCACGAGGTCGGCCATGCCATGGGCTACCAACGCCACGAAGGGTGTGGCGAGAACGGGCAGTTGGCGCCGATCATGATGCAGCAGACGTTCAGCACCGCCAACAACGACGCGGCGAGGTTCGACCCGCAGACGGTCAAACCGGACGGCAAGACCTGCCGGTTCAATCCCTGGCCGTATCCGATCGCCTAGGCCGCAGACTCGGCGGTCGACGCCGGGAAGGATCCCGACCGGACTACGGTTGTGGTGGGTACTGCACTGATCGTCAAATAAGGAGTTCCCGGTGTCCTTGAGTACTGGGCCGTTGCCGCCGCTGGTAGAGCCGGCGGGCGAACTCACGCGCGAGGAGGTCGCGCGCTACAGCCGTCACCTCATCATCCCGGATCTGGGTGTGGACGGGCAGAAGCGGCTGAAGAACGCCAGAGTGTTGGTGATCGGTGCCGGCGGGCTGGGCTCGCCGACGCTGCTGTACCTGGCCGCCGCCGGGGTGGGCACCATCGGCATCGTCGAGTACGACGTGGTCGACGAGTCCAATCTGCAGCGCCAGATCATTCACGGCCAGTCCGACATCGGCCGGTCCAAGGCCGAAAGCGCACGTGACTCGATCCGCGAGATCAATCCACTGGTCGAGGTGCGGCTGCACGAGGTTCGACTGGAGCCGGACAACGCGGTCAACCTGTTCGAGCAGTACGACTTGATCCTGGACGGCACCGACAACTTCGCGACGCGCTATCTGGTCAACGACGCCGCCGTGCTGGCCGGTAAGCCGTACGTGTGGGGTTCGATCTACCGCTTCGAGGGGCAGGTTTCGGTGTTCTGGGAAGACGCCCCAGACGGGGTCGGCCTGAACTACCGCGACCTCTACCCCGAGCCGCCGCCGCCAGGGATGGTGCCGTCGTGTGCGGAGGGCGGCGTGCTGGGCATCGTCTGCGCCTCCATCGCCTCGGTGATGAGCACCGAAGTGATCAAACTCATTACCGGGATCGGCGACTCGCTGCTGGGCCGGCTGATGATCTACGACGCGCTGGAGATGAGCTACCGCAAGCTGAAGGTGCGCAAGGACCCCAACTGCGCCCTGTGCGGCGAGCACGCCACCGTCGACTCGCTGATCGACT
>DATFCF010000575.1:0-2765 GCA_035253445.1 Mycobacterium sp. | reverse complement strand
CCGTATTGGCTTGCTCTTCCGTCATCCCGTACGGTGGCTTCGAGGCAGAGTTGTATACGGCTTGCTCGACCACTTCGACTGGAGACTTGCCTCTCAGAAAGAGCAAACACACTTCCCAGCCCCACTCTTTTAACTCGTTGTCGCCGCGCGGCGGATTGATCCCGGCCTCGTGCAGTTTTTGAAGGTACGAAATGGAGTCGGCTCTCGCGGTGGGGATGCCGACGATAGTGGACAAGACAGTCGCCTCGATCACGAACACCGCGCCGAGTACACCCAACTTACGCAAGTTGCGAGACATCCCCACTCCTATCGCATTCGCTGCGCCTCAGCCCGCTACTCAATAGCTACCGGCTCACTGACGTTGTCGAGTCAATCGCAAATGTGTGACCGCTCGATCTTGCTGCCCCAGTGCTTGACCCTCTGCTGTGATGGACCGTAGACCCAGGCGGTGTTGCGGGCTCTGATACCGATCCCGGTATTCGACAGGTGTTGCCACAGCCGATAGAAGCTTTCCCCTTGGTAGAGGGGGAAGTAGACGTCGCCGGCGAAGTCCTGGCTCTGTGTCAGCGCTTCCGCCCGCGGGGCAAGGAACGCGACCGATTGTTCGATGTTCGCGGCCACGGCATCGGCCTGCAACTGGATCACGGGAACCGTCCAATCGTTACTGGCATGGAGCAGATTGAATCCGAATTCGTCCATCTGGCGCCGCAATTGAAGATACTGCGCATTGAACCACTGGCACATTTCCCTTTCGGCGTTGATGTCGGCGTCCGTGACGTTCTTGCGCGTTTGGTCGTAGGGGTGCGGGAACGTGGGGGTCCAAGCGCTGGCGGTGGGCGTAAATACCGGCAGAGGCGGAGGAGGCGGATCTGCCGGATCGGCGTTGGCCCCACTGCCCGCAATGGCGTAACCGGAAGTCACGAGCGCAAGGCAAGCCATCACCACCGGTAGGTAGCGCTTAACGGCCGCTCGGATCATGACCGTCATTTCTCTCCTCCGAGTGGTGGTGTCGTGAGTGTTGGGCGCCAGAATCGAAGCTGACACAGACTCAATTACGCCGCGGCCGGACATTGGCCCATGTTTCTCTCGGGACGTGCGCTACTTGTCTCCCACGATTTGGGCAATACCCCCGACATCGCTGATCTTCCAGCCGTTGGCGGGGTCGACGGTCACGCTGTAAGTCGCGGTCGATTGCAAGTTCTCAGCGGCCTGGACGGTCTTCGTCATGACGCTAACGAAGGCGTCGACAACGTAGACGCCATCTTCGTGTGACCTCACCTTGGCGGCAAGGGGCTTTGCAGTGGAAGTCCATTGCAGCGGAAGCAGGATTTGCTCCATTGCGTTCGCGGCTTCCGAAAGCCTTTGGGTCAGTTCAGGAGTCGTGCCCTCGACCAAAGCCTTCTTCCACGGTCCCAAATCCTGATGATTCATGATCGCTGCTCTCACGGCATAGTCCAGAGCCACTTGCTCAGCGTGGGCTTGGTCTCGTGCCTGCTGCGCCTGCGCGTCGAGCTTGGCGTTCGTACCCACGTACAACCATGTCATGACCGCCACCGCACCGATCAATCCCACGATGGTGGTTACGAAAACCAAGGTTCGAAGCGAGATGGAGATGCGCCGTTGCCCGCGAGGACTTCGCTCCTTGGGCGTCTCCCGCTCAGCCGCCTCATCCTCCGGGGCGTCCGAGTCGGCACCAACCGACGCCTTCGTGCCTGTCTCTAGCTCAGTGATATTCACGGCCTCACCAACTTTCGTGTGTTCTTGCAGGGTGTCTCCGTCGGCGGGGCACATCAGTTACCAGCCTGCCCTTCCGGAAGGGTCACATGCAGGTTGATCGCGCCGTCTTCCGGCACCGCCGCCAAGAGGTTGGTGAGGACCTGACCGCTGTCGATGGCACCAAGACTGTTTGCGATGGCCTGAATGTTCGGCGTGAGGGGTTCGGTGAGCACCCTGATGTCAGGTGCCCGGTCGTCTAGCAGTTTCTGGATGCGTTGGATGAACTTGCCGATGATGTATACGTTTCCCGGCGAATCGAGGCGCAGATTTACACTCGCCCCGTAATCCCACAGGTCGTGAACGAATGGCCCAAGATCTCGGAGGTACGGTGCAGCCTCGGCGAGTAGCGAACCGACAAAGCCGGCGTTCTCCAACAAACTCTGCAGGTTTTCCAGCGCCATCCTGCCTTGACCGTTGAGGCCGGCAGTGGTGTTGCGGAGTAAATTGCTGGCGCGCTCCAGGTTGGGTAGGACCGCGTAGGGATCCGGTAGAGCAGCGTCTGCCTCGTTGATGACGTTCTCGAGCTGGCCTGGGTCGAGCTGGTTCAGCATCCGAACTACGCTCGTCCCCAACTCCGAAATCGACCGTGGCGCTTTGATGAGGTCGCTCGCGATGCGCTGGCCGTCGGTGAACGCAGGCCCTTCGGACCTCTGTGGCTCGAGTTCGATATACGACTCGCCGAGCGCCGAGAGGTTTTCCAGACGAACGAGGCTATCGGCGGGAACCTTGAACTTGCTGTCGATGTAGAAGTGGATGGTTGCATTCGAGACAGTCGTGTCGATGCGGCTTACCTTCCCAACGGCCACTCCACGAAGAAGGACATTGGAGTCGACGACGAGGTTGTTTACATCGGGCACTTCCAGGGCAAGGTTGGTCCGGTCAGAGGGCGGCGAAACCCGCAAGCCCAGTGCTGCGACGTAGACAAGAAATCCAACAATCATCACCGAGAACGCGACGAACGTCGCCGTAGTTTTGGCGATCACGGGACC
>DATFCF010000574.1:0-12072 GCA_035253445.1 Mycobacterium sp. | reverse complement strand
ACACCGCCTTCTGCCTCCCCTGCGCGGGTTTCACGGCGGCTCCGCAGGCCGACGCCAGCTCCGTGGCGACCACCACCGCCTCCGTCGCCCCTGCGGAGGTGGCCTCGGTCCGTTTCGAGCGCCCGACATCGGTTGCCGGCGGCTCCGCCCAGGCCGAGTTCGAACGCCGGCACGCCAAGCGCGACGCCCGGCTGGTGGCCAAATGGGGCCGGTTCGCCGGCATCGCCAAGTTCCTCTCCGATGACCCGCACACCACCAAGGCGTGGGCGGTTGGGGCCGAGGGCGAACGCCGCCTAGCTGCTCGCCTGGAAAGCATCCTTGGAGATAGAGCAGTGCTCCTACACGATCGCAAGATCGGCCGGGCCAACATCGACCATGTGGTTATCGCCAGTAGCGGGATCTGGGTCATCGACGCGAAGAGCTACGCGGGTCTCGTCGAGTACCGAAACGTAGGGAGGTGGCTCGGGCCACCGGACCACCGCATATACGTGGGAGGCCGGGACAAGACCAAGCTGGCCGCCGGCATGGAGTGGCAAGTCACCGCAGTCAGGAAGGCGCTGGGCGGACACGGGGCTTCGATTCATCCAGTCCTGTGCTTCGTGAACAACAACTGGAGTCGTCGCCAGAATCACTTCGCTCATGACGGCGTGCTGGTGGTGTGGGGAGCCAAGCTCGCTGAGCTGATTGCCGAGCCGGGCGACGTGCAACCGGAGCAGGTTGAGGCTATCGCCCGCCGGCTGAGCGCGAAGCTGAAGCCAGCGACGTAGGCGATTGACAAGGCACAGAACCCTCATTCGCTCGGCGGCCCGGGTTGTCGAAGGCCATGAGGTCGAAGATCGCCGGATCCAGCTGGCGACGAGTCGACCAGTGTTGGCGGTCGAGCAGCTCGGTCTGCAGGGCGAACAAGTGGCTCTCGGCGGGGCGTCGTCGAAACAGTCGCCAGCGGCGCCTATCGAGCCGGTGACCCCGCTCGCCCGCGGGACTCGGCGAAAGCGCCAAATGAGGTGCAACTGGCCAACCCTGGTCAGAATCGATGCACCACACGCCCGCCCAGAGCTCCATCGAACCGCCCGCTGTAACTTCCCGGACGTCCGCCACAGCTCCACGGCATGCGCCCTGTCTCGGCCGGATACTCGTTGTTCCGCCGTCGGATCATCCTCAGATGGTCACACACGCCCCGATCGTGAATGTCCACCGAACCGGGTCAACTCCAGCTTGCTGGGTCCGTCCGACTACGGCGAGCTGGCAAACAAAGAATCGCATCTGGGAGGCCGGCGTCCGGTCGTCCCGCATCGCCGGGTGTACGCGCGTGATCGGGGGCGGGCCCATGAGCCCGCCCCCGATCGTGATTCCCCTGGGCACTTACCTTAACCCTGGCAGTTCCTACGAGAAGCTCACCGGAACCTCGCTACCCCAGTTGCTCCACACTTGGAAGCCATTCAGAAGGTGATGGCCCTCGATGCAGATCTTTCCTGCGCCGGTTGCGATCTGGCCCGTGGTGATAGTCAGGTTCCCGCTGCTACCCGCGCCGCCGCTCAGCGTGAAGTCCGAGCCCGAGATGGAACCCACCGTCGAGCCCGGGTCTCCCATGCAGTGACTGGTGGAACCATGTGTGTACAAGACGGTGTAGTACATGGTCTGGCTATTCCAGCTCACGTCCGGAAGCTGATTTGTTCCGGTGACACTATCTGAGCAATACATACCATTGGGATCGGGCATATACACATCTGCTGGCGCCGCCGAAATAACAAAGCTTGTTCCTCGAACGACGCCACCCGTTTGAGTGGGAGCCGCCGCGCAGTTCGTCATGTCGCCGTTTGGATCGCCGGTATTGTAGCCCGTGGTGCTGCCCGACTGGGTAACCGTAAGTTTGCCTGCAAATACCGTGCAGGCATAAGCGCCGGTGGCAACGCTAAGGCCAATAGCAACTGCCACAGAACCAAACACAATCGATGATCTCTTTGAAATCAACCCATCCTCCCTGAGAGCAGAATAGTAGTGTTGCGGCGACAGCGATTAGAGAACGAGTTGACCCATAACCGCCGTTGTCGTCGTTGACTACGACGACACTGTCCAGAGTAACCTAGATGGCGTCCAATGGCAAGGGGATCAGCGCTTAGGCGTCGGCACCGTCGGCGTCCGATTCAGCCGAGCCTTCGCTGCAGGCACGAGAATGAGCAGCACCGCCGGAACCAACAGGCTGGTCGCCCAGAAGAGGAGTGGCCTGCCGCTCCCATCACCCTTGGGACCGTCCCCGCACGTCCCAAACTGAAGGCGTCTTAGGCGGTCGTTGTCCTGATCGCTGAACAGCAGATTGCCGCAACCGTCAACTGCCAGGGCTATCGGTGATGATATCGCCGTCAATCGCGGCCTCAGACCGTCTCCGTTGAACCCCCGAGCTCCCCCTACGATCGTGCTGATCACTCCCGCACTGTCCACGCGGCGGATGCTGTGGTCCGCCGATTCAGTCGACGGAGACGCGATGTACAGACCACCGTCGCCGTCCACGGCAAGGGCACCGGGATCCAACTCTGCGGCAAGTGCTGCACCGCCGTCGCCGAGAAATCCCACATCTCGCGACCCGGCGACGGGGCGTAGCTCCCCAGGGGGTATGGATTGTCCGTGCGATGTGAGGAGGTCGTTACCCCGGTTGAGAAGCCACACGCGCGCCGAATCCGCGATGTAGAGATTTCCGAGCTTGTCGAGCGCGATCGCACCGGCCCTGGCGCAGCACATTCCATCTGCGGCCATACCAGGCAGCAGTGTCGTGACGACGCCGTCCCGGTCGATGAGGCGTACGGCTCCCCCGTCAGTGAAGAACAGCTCCCCCGTGGTGCTCACAGCCAACGTCGACGCGTCGGATCGACGGTTCGCGAGAGGCTCCCCGAGTTGGGCAGCTATCGCAGGTCCTCCGTCTCCGCGCGCGCCCAGGACTCCCGTCCCCGCCACGGTCTCGATCGTTCCCGGCCGCACCCGCACACCGTTGGTCCGGATGGTTCGATCGCCAAGGTTCGTGACCCGTATTCGGCCATCGGCTCGATCAAGGATGTAAAGGGTCTGCAGCGGGCCCGCGGCCAACGCAGTAGGGCGTACCAACGTTGCTTCCGCGGCGTTTCCACCGTCGCCGTTCGGGGCACACGGCGGCGCTGCACATCGGGGCGTCGAGGTCAACGCTCCCACGACGTGGAAAAGGGAACCATCGGGTTCCAACCTCTTCACCTGCGCCAGAGACTCGAGCGCAACGTACACACTGCCGTCAGCTCCCGTCGCAATGCCGGCGGGGCCACCGGTACTCGGCGCACCCGCTAGCGAACCGGTGGCTGGCATGCAGGCGGAAATGCGGGCGGCACCGTTGCCGAAGAAACTATGGATGATTCCGGAACTATCCACGACCCGTACCTGGGCATTTCCCTGGTCAGAGATGTAGACGAGGCCACCGGGACCCACCTTCACGTCCAGCGGCCTGTTTAGGCGTGCCGCGGCCGCTGGCCGTTCGTTGCCGTTGAATCCTCCGTCGGTCACGTCCATGCCCCCAGAGCCGGCAAACGTCATGATTTTTCCAGCGTTGTCGACCTTCCAGACTCGATGACGAAGGGGCTCCGCCAAAAGCAGATCTCCGTCGTCGTTCGCAGCAGCGCCGGAGATTACGGAGAGACTCACAGCACGGGACTGTTCTCCATCCTCCGCCGCCTGACCCGAACCCCGACCACCGGCTAGGGTCTCGACCTCGCCGGCATCCACTGGGACGCCGTGAGCGACGATCGGCGCACCGCTCAGGTTGATTAGCCGCACATGCCCGTTGCCCACGGCAGAACCGGTGATGGACGAACCAATCACATAGAGCCTGTCCCCCGCTACGGCCATCACGAAGGGGTAGCCAGTGAAGGTGGCCCGTGTGGCCGGCTCGCCATCGCCCCGATCGACAGGTCCGTCGATTCCGGCGATCGTATCGATTCCACCCGGCGCCACAGTCAGCTCCTGCTCCGTGCCGGCGTAAAACGTGATTGGAGCTGCACCACGGTTAATGAATCTGATTCGGACGGCGCCGACGCGACCGGCGACCTCATCAGCCACAAACGCATTCCCGTTCACGTCCGTCGCGACCGCACGCAGATGCTTGAATCGACCTGAAGAAGCTGGGCCTCCATCGCCGGGCCCGACCGGCCGGCTTTCGCCTGCGCCTGCCGACGAATCCCCTGCCACAACCGAGAGGCCCGAATGACTTCGTAAGAGCACCGCATCGGCGGCGATGATCACACCGGCAAGGTCTCGGTCTACTCGGCCGCCACCATCTGAAGCGACTCTCCCGGCATAGCTCAGCCAAGCGGCGATACCGCCACCGGCGTCGGCCGCTACTGGCGCCGGCGATGGAATGCCGCCTATCCGCTGAGTCTTGCCATCGGCATTGATTCGTACGAGCGTGCGGTCCTCGACTCGACCTGCTTCGACAAACACGACACCACCTGGGTCAATCGCCAGCCCACGCACCGCCAGAGAGTCGGGGACAACCTGTGTGGTACCGCGACAGAACCCCGGCCCAGCCACCGTTGACACGATGGCGTCTGGGGGTGGCACTGTGGCCAAGGGTGCGGGGGGCCCAAACGCGTAGGAGGCCACCGTGCACACCAGCCAGGCCGCACAGCGGATCAGCCCCATCGTCACCATGCCGCCAACTGCCGTCGAATGCGTTGGCAGGATTCTCGACGATTCCCGCTTCGGCGGAGATCGGTGACAGGACTACCCAGCGAAGAGTGCCGCCGCAGGCTCATGCATCCGGAGAGCTGGAAATACGCCGTCCTGTCCAGGCCGTCCCGATCAGGACGCCAATCGCGAGCGCGGCGACGGCGCCACCTGCCACGACCACGACGGATAGAGATCCTCGGCGGGCATCGGCCGGCGGACGAAGGGCAGTACTGTTGACAACCGCCGGTGCCATGGAGCCATCGCTCGCGACCACCTCGAACGCGGCAACGCCCGCATTACCGAGCGAGCCGTTTGGCTGCCTCGATACGGCGACGATGGCATACAGACCGGGCGCGACATCGGGGATGGTCACTGGCACCGAGAATGAGGTTTGGTCGGCGGTTCCGAGCGTCGGCCCAGTTGCGGCGTTCCACCGGACTTCCACCGTCGCCGGCGCCGCATCGAAAGCGACTCCCTGGACAACTACCTCCGCCCCGGGTGGACCGGACGACTTCGGCGATATTGTCACGATGTGCGCCTGTGGCACGCAGGCCCAAGCACCGACAACGGAGCTTACGAGCCCAACGATCATCGTTACTGCGAGTGCCGTCCATCTAGCCACTCGGCGTTTGGGCAACTTGTCTTGTCAACCTCGGCCCCCCTCCGTATTGCGCAGGGCGCGGAATTCAGAATTCATGCCCTTCTGATCATGTTGGCCGTCGGCGTCCCTCACGAAACAGGCCATCGCGTAACGGCGCCCTTCAGTGAGCTCAACGGCGAACGTTCCTGTATCGCCGGGTTTCTGCACAGGTATACCGGCGATTGGATATATCGGGCGTCGCTCGTTGCCTAATAGTTGGATATTGATTGGAGGAAAATCCTCGTCGACTGGAAACAACACAAGTTCGTGGTCCAGGTGTCCATCGTTATGAACGCGGAAGACCACTCGACCGGCAGGTATCTCCGGGTCATACTCGAAACGATGTTCGCGCATCACCACGTCTAGGATATGAGGCTTCGCTACTGGTGGTGCCGACGTCTGGCTTGTCGATGTACACGACGTCAAGGCGTAGACGAGCGACGCCGCAGATGCGGCACGCCAGGGTCGACCGAACCGCACGAGAGCCCTCTGGCGATGGAGAGCGTCGCGTCGCCGCCGTCGTGCGACGCCGAACCACATCCCGCTGGTGATGGCGCCGAGCCAAACCAGCGTGGCTCCAATACTGAACTGCCGCGCTGACGACGCCTCGGCTCGGCCAATGTGCACTCTGGCCGTCATCGCGTCTTGACCTGTCGATGCGTTGTTCGAATTCCGGGCATCGGTCCACGCAGCAATCGCACCATTCCCCGTAGACAGGAGGCCGAGTCGGCCACCTACCTCTATCTGCTGCTGAGCTGCTCTTCCTGCGTAGCGCTGGCCAATCCTCGCATCGGACGATACCCGCGTCACCCTGCTTGCCGGGTAGAAAGTTCGCCCGCCATCACGTGAATAACTGAACCAGAGATCGTTGTGGCTATTCTCTGGATCGCTCCGTCGGTCGTAAAAGATGATATCGAGCCGGCCAGCGGGTCCGAATGACACCTTCGGAAGGTACTGGCGGATGCCAGTGTCGAGTCCATCATCATTGACACGCTGGACTCGCCGCCACCGGCGCCCATCTGAGTCTGAGCATCTAGTAAGAATGTCGGGATCACCGTGGCGTGCGTCGGTCCATGCCACACAAACGGTCCGGCCGGTAGCGGCGATGGATGCCGCCGGCATCGTGAAGATCAGCATCACTCGCTCTGATGGCACGATATCGGCGTCGACCACACTCGTCCGTAGGCGGCGCCCCTGAACGTCCAGGGTAGCGAGGACGAGTGTCCAAGTACCGTCCCAACGCGGACCCTCGAGACCTGCGTAGTCCCGAGCGTCGTCGCCGAGGTCGTAAAACAGGATCTGAAGGTGATGGTCTTCCCCGAGGGCGACAGCCGGAGCGACGACTCGCCGTTGCGCGGTGTCGCTGACCTCAACGGGCTCGGAGAAGCTTCGGCCCTGGTCGTCAGAGAAGGCCGCCAAGACGGGGTTCGGCGGCGCGCCGAAACCGCCTAGTCCGACGTCCGACCTTGCGTCTACCCAGACGAGGTGGAGACGACCGTGGTGACCTATGTCTGGGTCCAAGAGCATCCGGACGCCGAACTTGAGCGCACCGAGTACCCGCTGCGGTGCGCTGAACGAGAGACCGCGGTCCGCCGTGAGCGTGAGATAGGCACCCATCGGGCGGTTACCGGCGCCGGCTAGACCGACGAACAGGTAGTACAGGACGCCGTCCTTGTCGAACGCCACCTCAGGCGCGTAGCAGGAGTCCGCTCCCTCCGGAAGCTCTGGTACGGGATTTGCGCCGATCCAACTGCCGCCGGCGTCGCCGGACAACTGGAGAGAGCAGCCAAATGCTGGCGCGTCCCGGCGAGTCGCCAGTGCGACGAAGCGTGAGTCGGTCGGATCTGCCACCAATGCCGGTGAGTTGTTGGCTAGGCCAGAGGCCAGGTTCATGGCCGTCGCCGGCACCTCCGGCTCCGACCAGGGCGCGCTCCAAACACCTCCCGAGGCCGCCCGGCCGTTGGCGAGGACCAGCAGGATTCCCAGTACGAGGGTCCCTATGACGGCGCAAGCAATGGCTCGGTTGGTACTGGCGACAGTTCTATTTCTAGACGTCAATCGACCCGCCCATCGCCTCGATGGTCCACAACACCCTGAAGCATCTTTTACACTGGCGAGCGGCCAGTCGAACCTAATGCCGCGCCGCGCCGGCCTCGGACGTCTGGCCCGACGACGGCTCTTTGTAGCGCCGTAAGACTACAGCCCTGCCTCGCCGAATGCAAGCCGCGCTGAAGTCGCGGTAACGGTTGAGTCGGGTGGGGTGCCGCGTAACCGGTAACGGTTCTCGGCACACACGCCGACTCAAAACGTAGAGTGGAAACTGCGGTGGACCGTCTGAGTTTTCAGGAAACCCGCGAGGAGCGAGGGCGCGGCGCAGATGACTTCGCGCTTCTCGCAGCGGAACTCACATACGGTCGAGCGCTCTGCCATACATGCTCGAAGGCGTCAGCCTGCACGGAGGCGAACCCCGGATGTTCCACCACGACGAAGGTCGGGAACCCGACGTTGGCCAGCGTGGGGTGGGCGAGGGACAGTAGAGCCATCTTCCGATCGGCAACTGCTAGTTTTATCGGAAGCTCGTCGACCACCCTGCCCTCTACGCCGGCTGCGTGGTACCCCTCCATTTCGTTGCGCCAGTCACCGTCGGTCCCCTCATCGGCTTGCTTACTCTGGTAAAGGGCGCGGCACCGGGCGCGGCGAGCCGCCTCGACCACAACGGGATTCGGCTCGCCAATCGTCCATGAGTACGGAGGCTTATTAAAGACCAGCAACTCAGACTGCGTGTCCCGTACGAGTTGCTCGTAGAAGGGCCGGGCCAAAGCTGGATCGTGGATGACGTGAACGTAGGGAAGGGCTGGAGGTGCAATCTCGGGAAACGCCTCATTCAGCATGTCACGGACGCGGGCGGCCCTCGCCCTGTGTCGATGAAGCCGCTCTTCCTCGACTGCCTCAAGGCGGCCGAGCACCTCATCCCGCGAGCGCGAGGACCAGACCGCACGTCCTTCGCCCGGCAGCCGCGCTGCGAGCCCCTTCAATCGGAGCTCCTCGAGAATCTGGTACGTGCTCGTACGCGGGACATCTGCGACACGAGCTAGCTCCCCAGGAGTGCCGGAACCAAGCGTCAACAGGGCGAGCTGGACCCGCGCCTCGTAAGGACTGAGACCTAAGGCTTCGAACTCACGCCGGAGCGTGTCCGCTACGACTCCGGACGTCGTGGTCGCCATGCGCGGCGCTCGCCCTTCCGAGAGCCTCGTAGCCGACTCAGCCGATCGAGCGTTCGCCGACGTGCGGCTCACCTTGCCTCCACTCTGGTTGGGAAACCTCTGGCGGGAACGCTGCTTGCCCCTAGTCGGGGAGTATAGGTCTGCGACCTTGAGCTGGCGTGACACTAGTGGACATCGCCCTATTCTCTCACGGGAAGAGGTATCACTTCCGATCGGCGCTCACTCTCGCCCATCCGAGCGTCCTGCTCCGGACGCACGGACTTCGCGGTCCAATTAGGCTCGCCCGTCCCGGATCGCGGCACGAGGGCCCTCCCAGAGGTCGGGCCCTCGTGCGCCGCATGAGCGTCGACGATCCTTATGGTGTCGACGATGCCTCGGGTGACCCCTCTACGAGCAGGCTACGGTGGCTCCAATCTGCGGAGCGATATCATAAGGCTTGGTCGCCCCGGGCACAGTGACTGTATAGAACTCGGACTCCCCCGATAGGAAGCCATTGGCTACCAGCGTGGGTTCATCGGCGTACACGTTGAATTGGGCGAAGTTTGCTTCCTCGGCGGTTTGCAGTGTGCGCTTATCGATTCGGCAGGCGGACTCCTCACCGTGATCGGTGAGGCCGCTCACCGAAAACACCACGACGGCAGACAGAATTCCCAATATCGCGATGACGACGAGGAGTTCAATCAGCGTGAACCCAGCTTCTGGGTTCAGCCGCTTGGCCTCCATCCTGCGTCTGATCATTGTAGATAGCCCCCTTTTCCGACCGCCGCCCGCTCCAAGCGAGGCCATGCGATCGAATGTCAGTCGGTTGATGGCCCCCCAGCGGACGACAAAGAGCGCCGAGCCAAAGACCCCTCGCCCAACCTCGATCCACCGTGACGTAGCAGCGCAAGACTACACTGAGCTCGGTTGAGAAGCAAGGACGTGACGGCAATCGTTATCTACGAGACCATGCCGGCTGCGCAGTCGGAAACGGCTCCGCAGTCCGCTCGTCCTTCACCTCGTTCGGATACGCGCTGTGTGCTCGAGCGTTGTCGTAGGAGATGACTCCTGTTGAGGCCAGCTCCGACAGCCGGTACTCCAGCGTCTGCATCCCGTCCCGCTGGCCGGTGATGACGAGGTTGCGTATCTGGCGGGTCTTCCCCTCCTTGATCAAGTTCTTCACTGCGCTCGTGCCCACGAGAATTTCGAACGCCGCCACTCGGCCGCCGGCCCCTTTGGGGACGAGCCGCTGATTCAGGATCCCGACAAGCGTGTTGGCCAGCTGCAGACGCACCTGCGGCTGCTGCTCGGCTGGGAAGACATCGACGATCCGGTCGAGAGCCTGTGAGGTGTCATTGGTATGCAGAGTTGCGAAAACGAGGTGACCGGTCTCCGCGATGGTGAGTGCCGAGCGGATGCTGTCCAGATCGCGCATCTCTCCCACCAGTACGACGTCTGGATCCTCACGAAGGGCCGAGCGAAGAGCCGAGGCAAAGGAATCCGTGTCCACCCCTACCGCTCGCTGGTTGACTGCACAGCCTTTGTGGTCGTGCAGGTACTCGATTGGGTCCTCGATGGTGATGATGTGCAACGACCGATGGATGTTGATGTGATCGATGATCGACGCCAGCGTCGTCGACTTCCCCGACCCTGTTGGTCCAGTCACCAGGATGAAGCCCTGCGGGAGGCGGACCCACTGCTCGACCAGTGCAGGCAGGCCCAACTCGGCGAAGGACGGAATCTGCAACGGGATAAGCCTGATCGCCAAAGCGACGGTGCCCCGTTGACGAAAGGCATTTCCCCGCAACCGAGCACAGCCCGCCCACGTCAACGAAAAGTCGACCTCCTTATGCTCGACGAAGCGACGGGTCAGGGCGTCACCCAGGACGGCGTATGTTATCGCTTCAACCGTGTCGGCGGCCAACGACGGCGCGTTAGGGATGCGCCCTATCGTCCCGTCGATGCGCATGAGGGGTGGCGAGCCAGCGGTCAACAAAAGGTCGCTACCGCCGTGGTCGGATACGACCCTCAGGTATGCATCGATGGCTTCCGTCGAGGGCTGGCTCACTGTCGACGGAACTGTCCGTGGTCGCGGCGCGATCCGAGGAAATCGAGCGAATCGCGCCTCCGCCCGACGCGTACCAGGGACGCGCCAGTCAGCGCCAAAACGGCCGCAAGCATGAGCAATCCGGGCGACCAGCCAGTCGCCGCCATCAGTGCGCCACCCTGCTGCGCCCCGGCCGCCGAGCGCGACGCCGATCCGGACTGCGAATCGGCCGTCGCCGTGCCCGATAACTCGATCTCGACGCTGCTCTCCAACCGCCCACCGTCACGGTGCAGTCCCGCGACAACGATCGTGTGGGTGCCGGCAGCAGTGTCACTCGGGATAATCACCTCCGCGGCATAGGTGCCGTCGCCGAGGGATCTGGTGATACCGAGCGCCACCGAGTCGCTGCGCAACTCGATGGAGAGGTCCTGGTTGGGGGCGAAAGGTTCGGTGTTACCCCCTGTGACCTTTACGGTTTGGCCAGCCTGCGGGTTGGGGTTGCTGACTTGGGCATCCTCCCGCTTCATGGCAGTCGTCGAAGTCGTCGACGTGGAAGAGGTTGAGGACGAGGTCGAGCTGCTCGATGTCGTCGTCGACTCGCCTACGAAAGACGGCCCGGCAGTCGTGGAGGTTGTGGAGGAGGTGCTCGACGTTGACGTTGTGGTGCTCGAGCTCGATGACGTGCTCGACGTCGAGGATGTAGCGACAGTCGAGGATGTCGAGGATGCCCCCTGCGCGAGCGCCCGGATCCCCGCTGTGATCGTGGACGTCGGAGGAGACATGGTGGAGGACGTCGACGACGACGACGATCCGGGAGTCGCTGGCCGCCCGAGCACCATCACAGCCTCCTCCCCCCAGACATCCGCGTCGACCGCATCACGGGCCACCAACGTGTGTTCGCCGGGCGAGTCGAAAACGATGTCAAACTGGTGTTGTCCCCTGTCCGTCGCGGAATAGGTGTACCGGGCGGGAAGAATCGCCGTCCCTTCCCTCGCGTCGGAGAGCAGCACGGTTCCTCGGTAGCCCGTCGCTGTCTCGCCTGACGCAGTGACCGCGCGTACGGTGATGGCGCCTCGCTGCCTGACGGCCAGACCGCGTGCGACGCCGCTCACCTCTAGGGCGACTGCAGTCGGCGAGGTCACGGTCAACCGCAGATCTGCCGTCAGCGAAGGATCTGCCCTGTCGGTGACGGTCACCGTATGCTCCCCAGCTTTCGCAAACACGGTGCTGAACTGCCTCCGGCCCGCATCGGCTGGACTGAAGGCATAGTCGCCTGGCAAAACGGCATCCGGGGTAGTTGACCGAAATTGCACCACTCCGCGATAGTCGTGGGCGACCGAGCCGTTGGCGTTGTGCATCTCGACCACGAAATTGATGGGCCGGCCTTCCGGGCCTGAGACGGCGGGAGTCACGAGCGTGAGCACTCGTGGAACAGGCGATCTGACCGACTGGACGGGCGGAATTACTCGTATCGAGAACGTACCGACACCCGCCGGATT
>DATFCF010000573.1:0-4084 GCA_035253445.1 Mycobacterium sp. | reverse complement strand
GGCGAACGCCAAGCCATGTGGTTGATCGAGCCCGTCGAGCAGTACCGACTCACGCGGCGCTGCGCCGCCCGGCGTCAGGTGCAGCACCTGCCCGGAGCTCGGGACGGACACCAGCAGGGCGCCGTCGGGTGCCCACACGGCGAGCCGGGCCTTGGGGATGCGGGCCCACACCGACAGCGTCCACCCGGACGGCACCAGCGCCTGACGCGGTTCGTCGAAGGGCTGCTGGGCTAGATCCGGAGCCACCTGCACCGTCACCGGTACCAGGGCCGCGGCGGCCTCGGTGGTCGGTGTTGTCGACGATGGTTGCGGTGTTGGCGCGGGACTGGTCGAGCAAGCGGCAAGCAGCAAGATCGCGACGAGCCCAATTCGCTTATGCTGCAGCCAAACCCGCATGCATCTCCCAAACCAGAATCTCGGCGGGTTCGGTCGCGGTGACCCGCTGGCCGCCGGTGGCGGTGAGCCGGACGGCGTCGCCCTCGTGCAGTGGCCCTGCGCCTTCGAGTGTCACTTGCCCGCGGGGGACGAACAGGTGAAGATACTGCGCCTGAGGTAGTTCGAGGCTGTCGCCGGGATGCATGCGGGCGCCGTGCAGCGCCGCGTATTTGTTGCGGATGGTGATCGCCGCGTCGTCGCTGTGTTCGGGCATGCCCGAGGCGATGGTCACCAGGCCGCCGCGAAGGAGTTCGTCGTCGATCTCGAGCTGTTGGTAGCCAGGCGTGATGCCGGACTCGTCGGGAACCACCCACATCTGCACGAAATGCACTGGCTCATCCCCCTGCCCTTCGGGCGGGAGGTGCCCCCAGTGGGATTGCTCGCCCGTCAGCGTCCAGGAGTCGTTCTTCTCCGAGTGCAGAATGCCGCGTCCAGCCGACATGCGTTGCGCCAGACCGGGATAGATCACGCCTGAGTGCCCGGTGGAGTCCTGGTGCACCAGGGAGCCGCGCAGCACCCACGTGACGATTTCCATGTCGCGGTGTGGATGGGTGTCAAATCCCGTACCGGGTTTGACGATGTCGTCGTTGTTCACCAGCAGTAGGCCGTGGTGCGTGTTGTCGGGGTCGTAGTGGTCGCCGAACGAGAACGAGTGCTTGGAGTCGAGCCACGCAATCTTGGTCTTCGCGCGGTCGTCGGCACGCCGGATCTCGACTGTCATGTCGTGGCCTTTCAGTCGTGGCCCAGCCTAGGTGGCCGGCACTGGACTCGACAACATAAATGATGTGTCATGTATTCCATGTGGTTGACCGACGAACAGCAGCAGATCTGGCGCGGATACCTGACGATGGTGAGCCAGGTGCAGACGGCGATGCATCGCCAGCTGCAGCGTGATTGCGAATTGTCGCTGACGGACTACGACGTGCTGGTGGCGCTGTCGGAGACCGGACCGCAGCGGATGAACGAGCTCGGTGAGGTCCTCGGATGGGAACAGAGCAGGCTGTCACACCAGCTGCGTCGGATGCGCGGCCGCGGCCTGGTGGCACGCCACGGGAGTGACGACGACCGCCGGGGCGCGACCGTCGAGTTGACCGCCGATGGTCGGGCAGCGCTGCAGACCGCAGCACCGGGGCACGTCGAGCTTGTTCGTGCGGTCGTGTTCGACGGGTTGTCGGCTGCCCAGCTGAAGGCGTTCG
Organism: Mycobacterium sp.; assembly: GCA_035253445.1. GTDB lineage: Bacteria > Actinomycetota > Actinomycetes > Mycobacteriales > Mycobacteriaceae > Mycobacterium. The sequence continues at coordinate 2,453 of DATFCF010000573.1, read as the reverse complement.
GCTCGGTGATCGAGACGGTTCTGGAGCGGCTTACCAGTCGGCTTCCGTGAACTTGATGACGCCGCGAATGTTCTTGCCGTCGAGCATGTCCTGGTAGCCGTCGTTGATGTTCGCCAACGAGTAGGTGCTGGTGACCATCTCGTCGATCTTGAGCAGCCCCGACTTGTACAGGCCGACCAGCTTCGGTGTTTCGACGTGCGAGCTGCCGCCGCCGAAGATGTTGCCCTTCAACGTCTTCTGCAACATGGTGAAAAGGAACAGGTTGAGCTTGACGTCGACGTCCATCATCGAACCCATGCCGGTCACCACGCAGGTGCCGGTCTTGGTGGTCAGCGTCAGTGCCTCTTCGACGTACTCACCCTTCATCTCGCCGACGGCGATGATGGTCTTGTCGGCCATGACGCCGTGGGTGACGTCGATGACGGGCCCGATGGCCTCGGCCATTGACGGGTAGACGTGGGTGGCGCCGAACTTGATGGCCTGATCGCGCTTCCATTCGTTCGGGTCGATGGCGATGACGTTGCGGGCGCCGGAGATGACGGCGCCCTGAAGCGCGCTCATGCCGATCCCGCCGACGCCGACGATCACCACCGTCTCACCGGGCAGGACCTCGGCGACGTTGGTGGCCGAGCCGAATCCGGTGGGCACGGCGCAGCCCATGATGGCGGCGGTCTCGAACGGGACGTCCTTGTCGATCTTGACGACGGAGTCCTTGTGCACGGTCATGTACGGGGCGAACGTGCCGAGCAGGTTCATCGGGGAGACTTCGGTGCTTCCGGCGTGCACGCGGGAGGTGCCGTCGGCGATGGCCTTGCCGCCGAGCAGGAGAGCGCCGCGGTCGCACAGCGAGCGATGGCCCTTCAAACACGGTTGACAGGCGCCGCAGGCCGGGATGAACGCCAAGATGACGTGGTCGCCCTCTTCGATGCCGGTGACGTTCTTACCGACCTTGGTGACCACGCCCGCGCCCTCGTGGCCGCCGAGTGCGGGTAAGCCGATCGGGGTGGCGCCGGTGGTGAGGTGGTAGTCGGAGTGGCACATGCCTGCGGCATGCATCCGGATCTGTACCTCGTCAGCGACGGGGTCACCGAGCTCGATCTCGTCGACCTTGAACGGCGAGTTGAGCTCCCAAAGCAGGGCGCCAGTGGTCTTCATAGCTGGCGATCATAGAACACGTTACAGAACACGTGTCAAGAAGCGGCGTGACCTGGGGAATCGACGGCTTGTCTCCATCGTCGAATGGCCAGTTGTGGCACGCGGTGAGCTGATTTGCGTGGCATGGCTAGCCACTCGAGCTGTGGATAACTCAGCTCGCATAGGCAGAAGTTGTCGCACTCGGTCGACACGGTGACCGCATGAACAAATCGCCCTTCTTAGGTACGGAGGCGTTGGCGGCGGGCACCGTCACCAGGCGAACGTTGGCCAGCCAGCACGTGGCGGTCTATCGCAATGTGTATGTCTCAAGGGGCGTCGAGCTGACAGCGGTAACACGGGCACAGGCCGCCTGGCTGTGGTCTGGGCGCCAAGCCACGCTCGCGGGTTTGTCGGCTGCGGCGCTGTACGGCACGCAGTGGATCAATCCGCAGCTGCCCGCAGAGTTGTACCGCCGCAACGGCAAGCCGGTGGACGGAATCGTGATCCACCGAGACGAATTGCATGACGACGAGTTCGTTGTCGTGCGAGGCATGAGTGCGACAACGGCCGCGCGGACGGCTTTCGACCTTGGTCGGCGAAAAGGGCGCGAGCAGGCCGTCATTCGCTTGGATGCGCTGGGGCAGGCGACACGTTTATGCGCCGCCGACGTGGTGCCGCTGGTCGAACGGCATCGTGGTACGCGCGGTCTTATGCAATTGCGTGAAGTCCTCGACCTGATGGATAGTGGCGCTGAGTCTCCGCAGGAAACTCGCACACGGCTGGTGCTCGTTGACGCGGGGCTGCCCCGGCCGCAGACGCAGATCATCGTCTACGGCGACTTCGGCGGGAGGAAGTACGCGAAAGTCGACATGGGCTATCCGGACTTCAAGGTCGGTGTGGAGTATGACGGTGAGCAGCATTGGACCAACCCGCAGCAATATGCGTATGACATCGACCGGCACGCGGAGTTGCTGGCGCGCGGCTGGGTGATCATCCGCGTGAGCGCCGAGATGTTGCGATATCGGCCGAACGCAATTGTGGCGCGAGTGTGTGCAGCGCTGAGGTCGGCCGGCGCTGAGTGGCCAGTTATCGCACAGATATTGAACGATCGCGTGGCATAAGTGGCCACTCGGCGGCTAGAGAGATTCCGGCAGCCCGAACTTTGCGAACAGTGTGGTGTCCAGGAACGCCACAACATGCGACACGCCACCAGGTTTGACGTCGAGCACATGCAATTGGAAGGCGACATGCTTGTCGCCTTCGCGCATGTACAGCGCAGCGGCCGGTTGGCCGTTGGCGGTCAGCGCGATGAACTGCAT
>DATFCF010000572.1:0-2136 GCA_035253445.1 Mycobacterium sp. | reverse complement strand
CGTCGACCATTGTAACGACAGTGTGAGGTAGCGCCGCCCTGAGCGGCAAATTTGACCGTCAGTGCGGCGAGCCGCGAGTGGCTACTTCGCGGTAGCAGTGACGTCGACGTCGGCGGCCATCGCCGCTCCGACGATTCCGGCGGTGTTCTGCAGGGCCGCCGCCACCACCGGCGTGCGGTTCTTGAGCAGTGGAATCCACTTGTCGGCCTTGCGGCTGATCCCGCCGCCCGCGATGAACAGATCCGGCCAGATCGCATTCTCGACGGCCACCAGCACGCGAGTGACCTCCTCGGTCCACCGTTCGTAGCTCCAGCCCTTCTTCTCCTTGATCGACGACGCGGCCCGGTGTTCGGCCTCCTTGCCGCCGACCTCGAGGTGGCCGAACTCGGTGTTCGGTAGCAGCACACCGTTGTGGATCACCGCTGAGCCGATACCGGTGCCGAAGGTCAGCAACACGATGACGCCGGTGTTGTTCTTGCCTGCGCCGAATTTCTCCTCGGCCAGGCCCGCAGCGTCGGCGTCGTTGAGCACGGTCACCGGTTGCCCGTCGAGAGCAGAGGCGAACACGTCCCTGGCGTTGACCCCGATCCATCGTTTGTCGACATTGGCCGCCGTGTGAACGATTCCGTCGGTCACTACACCGGGGTAGGTGACGCCCAGTTTCTCGGTCCACCCGAATTCCTTGACCACCGCGGCGATGGTTTTGGCGACGGCGTCCGGGGTCGCAGGCTGCGGGGTCGCGAGCTTGAACCGTTCACCGATCAGAAGCCCGGTGTCGAGATCGACGATGCCGCCCTTGACGCCGCTTCCGCCCACGTCGATCCCGAAGCCTCGGCGCTGCGGGCCCCCGGTCGTTTTCGGAGTGGCAGCGGGTGAGTCGGTGGCGGTCATGAGCGCTCCTCGTAGAGGCGGGCAAAGTGCGACGCGCCCCACACCTTAGTAGCTCGGGAAAAGTCATGCGTGACTGTGTTGCGATGGAACCGTGACGGAAAACGACACCGATCCTGTCCTGTTGCGCTCGGTCGCCCAGCGCCTGGCGATAGAAGCGGCCGAATTCGTCCGGCGGCGCCGCATCGAGGTCTTCGGGGATCCCCAACCAAACGTCGCTCCGGCGGTGCGTGCCAAGAGCACACCGACGGACCCCGTCACCGTCGTCGACACCGAGACCGAGCGCCTACTTCGTGACCGGCTGGCCGAACTGCGACCCGGCGAACACATCCTCGGTGAGGAAGAGGGCGGATCGGCGGCCGGTGATGACGGGCTGACCTGGGTGCTCGATCCCATCGACGGCACGGTCAACTTCGTCTACGGAATCGAGACCTATGCGGTTTCGGTGGCGGTGCAGCGCGGCGGGGTGTCAGTGGCGGGCGCCGTCGCCAACGTGCCGACCGGCGCGGTGTACTCGGCTGCGCTGGGTCACGGCGCATCACTGCGGCGCGCCGGTGTGACGACGCCGCTGCGGGTCAACACCGTCGACGAGTTGTCAATGTCGTTGGTAGGCACCGGTTTTTCCTACGCTCCGGATCAACGGACCCGGCAGGCCGAGGTCCTCGCCAGACTGCTGCCCGTCATGCGCGACGTCCGCCGGATCGGCTCGTGCGCGCTCGATCTGTGCATGGTGGCCGCCGGTGGACTCGATGCGTACTATCGAGGATGGCGTGCACGTCTGGGACTGGGCCGCGGGCGCGTTGATCGCCGCCGAGGCCGGCGCGACGCTGCTCTTGCCTCCGGCCGATGACGGAGCCGGATTGGTGGTTGCGGCCGCGCCGGGCATCGCCGACTCGCTAGTCGCGGAGTTGCGTCGATCGGGTGCCGTCTAGGTCGCGAAACCCTTTTGCCCCAAGGAAATACGAACTAGCAGGCGCCGGTGTGGATCTTCTTGAGCAGCTCGGAATCGGCCGGCTGCGTGGCGTCGGGGCGCAGGCTGGTGAGGACCGCGTCGATGTCCTCGCTGACGGTCAGCTCGGCGAACTCGGTGCCGATGGCCAGGTCCACGGTGTCGTCGCTGCGTTGATCCTGGAAAAGTTCGGTGCACGGCGCCACCAGCCAGACCGCCGCCGCAGCGGCACGCCCGGTCGGCCCGAACCGGATCTGGCCCTGGCACTCCAGGCGGGTGTTGACATACACGGTGTCGTT
>DATFCF010000571.1:0-9691 GCA_035253445.1 Mycobacterium sp. | reverse complement strand
TGCGCGTGCCGCCCGTGGCTGGCCCAGACCGGTAACCGACGCCCTTCGCGTCGAGCTGATAAGGCAGGTTGTACGAGCCAGGCATTTCCGCGACGTTGATGAAACCGTCGCGTGCCTGGGTCAGATACGCGGTCAGCGGCGCCTGATCCGGGTAGTCGTTGGGAAAGCTCAAGTCGAGCGTGTAGGTGGAGTTGGCGGCATGAACGCGGCATATCTGGTCTTGCCCGACGACGCCGCCAAGGTCGACGCAGGCCGACTCCGCCGCGGCCGACGGAATACTAATCGAGCCGGAAACGACACCGGCCACCAAAGCAGTCACCGTGAGAATGCGCATCGTCGGACGTCCTCGCGAGCCGGCACCGGCGTTCGGCACCGGCGCATTACTGTCAGGGTACGTGGCGCTTCAACGTGACGGTCGGCAAATGAATGCCGTTGCCCGGCTTGCGGGCCCGGACCCGATGCGGGCGACGACGACCGAGAACTGTTGTGATCCGCGCAGCCGCAGCCGTGTCCGCAGCACATCCGGGTCGATGTCGACGCCACGGACCAATATCTCGACCGCGCCGGCGTCGCGGGCCGAAAGCGCCTGGCGCAGTCGCCGTTCGCTGTAGCCGAGCTCCTCGAGCACCTCGAATCCGCGCACCCCGTCGGGCAGCCGGTCACCAGACAGGTACGCGATGTCGGGGTCGAGCTGCCACAGCCCGTGCCGGGCGGCGTAGTGCCGAACCAATCCCGCGCGTACGACCGCCCCGTCGGGGTCGACGAGCCAGCGCCCCGCCGGCGCCACCGGGCAATCGTCGGGTTCGGCGTCGGTGATCTCCTTATCCCCATCCAGCATGGTGGCCCTGCGGGTAACGCCCGCCCCGGACAGTCCCGCCGACCACAAGCATGCCTCCCGCACACTGCCTGCCAGCGAGGTGACCTCGATCTCGCCGACGAATCCCATCCGCGACAGCTCGCCGAAATCGATTCCGGGGGCGCACTTTACAACCAACTCGCGGCCGCGGTAGACCTCCAGCAGCGCATCCAGAGCGGGTGTGTAGTCGCGTGGGTCGAACCGCCGCCGCCCCCTGCTGCGTCGCGCCGGGTCGACGAGCACGACGGAGTCGCGGCTCACCGGTGCCAGCGCGTCGGCCCGGCACAGGCCTACATCGGCGACGTTGTGACGGGCCATCGCAAGCCGCACCGGATCGACGTCACTGCCCATCACGTAACCGGCCGAATCCCGCAGCGCCGCAAGCTCTGTGCCGATCGAACAGGTCGCGTCGTGCACGGTACGCCCGGCCAGCCGGCGCGCCCGATGCGCGGCAACCGGTGCGGCGGTGGCTTGCTGCAGTGCCTCGTCGGTGAACAGCCAACCCGACGGATCGGCGAATTTCGCCGCCGCCCTGCGCCGCAACAGCGTGGTCTCCACCAACACTGCGGCGTTGTCACCGAAACGGGCACGGGCAGAAGCGATGTCGGCGACCAGCGTGGCATCATTCAGCCTGAGGCCGTCGACTTCGCGAAGCGCCCGCTCCCCGGCGTCGCTTCTCAGATACGCGACGTGTTCGACGCGGAAATCTACGACGGCTTAACCCCGGTGACCATGACGTTGTAGAACCAGCCCTTGGGCACCACGCGGCGCCACAAGTTGTCGTCGACCCAGCTCAATGTGGTCCAGCTGCTGAAGGCGAACTTGGCCCAGCCCCAACCGAGCCGCCCCGGTGGCACCGCGGCCTCCAAAGTGCGCAGCGGCCAGCCCAGCATCGCGGCGGTGAACTCGCTGGTGGCGGTCGACACGTCGACGGCGCCGGCGTTGACCGCCATCCGCTCCAGGTCCGCTGGATCGAAGGTGTGCAGGTCGACGATCGCCTCAAGCGCCGCGGCCCGTGACGACTCGTCCAGCTCGGCCTGCGGCCGTCGCCAGCCGTCTAGTCCAGGCAGCTTGGTGACGTTCGTGGCGGCCCGCCAGGTGAGCGTCGACAGCGTCCGCGCATAGCCGTTGCCGACCGTCGTCGGCTCGCCCGCGAATACGAACCGGCCGCCGGGCTTGAGCACCCGGACCACTTCGCGCAGCGACAGCTCGACGTCGGGGATGTGGTGCAGCACGGCGTGGCCGACGACGAGGTCGAAGGTGTCGTCGTCATACGGGATGCCCTCGGCATCGGCGACGCGCCCGTCGACCTCGAGCCCCAGGTTCTCGCCGTTGCGTGTCGCCACCTTGACCATCCCTGGCGACAGGTCAGTGACCGAGCCGCGGCGGGCGACACCGGCCTGGATCAGGTTGAGCAGGAAGAACCCGCTGCCACAGCCCAGTTCCAGCGCCCGGTCATAGGGCAGGTCGCGCAGCTCCTCCGCAGGCACGGTTGCGTCGAAGAGGTCACGCGCGTAGTCGACGCAACGCTTGTCGTAGGAGATCGACCACTTGTCGTCGTAGCTCTCGGCCTCCCAGTCGTGGTACAGCACCTGAGCGAGCTTGCTGTCGTGGCGGGCGGCCTCGACCTCCTCCGCGGTCGCGTGAGGGTTCGGGACCGGAGCCGCCCCGGCGGCGACATCAGCGCCCGGAGCCGCCCCGGCGGCGACATCAGCGACAGTGTCGGTTTCCTCAAAGCTCATAACAGGGCAGCCTAAACGGCGAAGGCTGCCTTGGCGGCAGCCAGTACCTGCGGTGGATAGTCGAGGAAGCGCTTGGCCCACGCCACGGCCGCGTCGTACACGGCGTCCGGTGCCACCATCTCGTCGATCAGGCCCATCGCCAGCGCCTCCCTGGCGTCGACGAAGCGCCCACTGAAGACCAGATCCTTGGCCTTGCTCACGCCGACCGCCTCCGCCAGCCGCGACGTGCCACCCGCCGGGATCAGCCCGGCCAGGATCTCTGTCGCGCCGAACTTCACGTTGTCGCCGGCGACCCGCCAATCCGCGGCCAGGGCCAGGGTCAGCCCGCCGCCCAGCGCATAGCCGGTGATGGCGGCGACGGTGGGCTTGGGGATCGCGGCCAACGCGTCGACGGCCTCGGCGCGTACCCGGGCAGCCACCGCCGCTTCGTCGCCGTCCAGCGTGCGCAGCTCGGGCACGTCGTCGCCCGCGGAGAAGATCTCGTGGCCGCCGAAAACGATCACCGCGTTGAGGTCGTCGCGTCCACCCAGTTCCTCGGATGCACTGACGATCTCCCGGTGCACCTGGCGTGTCAGCGCGTTGGTCGGCGGCCGCGACAGCAACAGGGTCGCGATGCCGGGCTGCTCGTCGCTGGTGTGGATGGAGACGAACTCGTTCATGGGCCGTCGCCGGAGTAGCCCTGCGGCGCTCTCCGGCTGCGCGCCTCGTTGTAGCGGTCGCTGTCGAAGAACTCGATCTCCCAATTGCCGTCCTTCACCGCGAGATGCGGCTGGACGGGCACGATTTGACGCTCAATGGCCAGCACCTCGGCGACCGTGCGGCCGCTCAGCGAGTCCAGCTGCGTCCACGTCGGTGGCAGCAGAAACGTTCTGCCGTCGGCGAAGTCGTCGAGCGCTTCGGAGGGCGTGATCCAGTCGGCCTTGTCGGTTTCGGTGTTCTCGCCGTCGGCGCGCTGCCCCTGCGGCAACGCCCCGACGAAGAAGTAGGTGTCGTAGCGGCGGGTGCGCTCCTCCTCCGGCGTCACCCAGTTCGCCCACGGCCGCAGCAGATCCGCGCGCAACACCAGGTTTTCGCGACGGAGGAACTCGCCGAATGACAGTGATCGGTCGGCCAGCGCCTGGCGGTATTCGCGATAGATCGACGCGTCGCCGACAATGCCGTCGGGGTCATCGGCGGGCCCGGCGAACAACACGCCGGACTCTTCGAACGTCTCGCGCGCGGCCGCACACACCAACGCCTCGGCCAGATCCGGTTCGACGCCAAGCCGCTCGGCCCACCATGCCGGGTCCGGACCGAACCAGGCCACGTCGGCGTTGCGGTCACGGTCGTCGACTCCCCCGCCGGGGAAAACCATCACCCCCGCGACAAAGTCCATCTCGGAGTGCCTGCGCATCAGGAACACCTCAAGTCCGCGGGCGAAGCCCGGGCGGTTGTCGCGGATCAGCATCACCGTCGCGGCGGGCCTTGGGGTCAATGGATCTTCGGTCATGTCCGCCTCCTGTGTGCCGCCCGCGTTCGTGTCCGTCGGGCGAAGTAGCGCCCATCGATGACCTCCAGGGCGATCGACTGCCCGAACGCCTTGGAGAGGTTCTCCGCAGTCAACACCTCCGACAGCAGCCCTGAATCGACGACCTTGCCTTCCGACAGGATCAGGGCGTGGCTGAACCCCTGCGGGATCTCTTCGACATGGTGGGTCACCAGCACCAGCGCAGGCGAGTCCGGGTCGGCGGCCAGGTCGGCCAGCCGCGCCACCAGTTCTTCGCGGCCGCCGAGGTCAAGCCCCGCGGCCGGTTCGTCGAGCAGCAGCAGCTCAGGGTCGGTCATCATCGACCGCGCAATCAGCACCCGCTTGCGCTCGCCCTCGGACAAGGTGCCGTACGTGCGCTCTGCCAGGTGTTCGGCGCCGACGCTCTCGAGCATGTCGACGGCCTGGTTGTAGTCGACGTCGTCGTAGCGTTCGCGCCAACGGCCCATCACGGCGTATCCGGCCGATACGACGAGGTCGCGGACCACTTCTCCGTCGGGAACGCGCTGTGAAAGTGCGGAACTGGACAGCCCGACACGCGACCGCAATTCGGACATGTCGACCCGGCCCAGCCGCTCGCCGAGCACATAGGCCGTACCCGACGACGGATGCTCCAAGGCGGCGGCGATGCGCAGCAGCGACGTCTTGCCCGCGCCGTTCGGCCCGACCACAACCCAGCGTTCATCGAGTTCGACCGACCAGGTGACGGGTCCCACCAGAACTTGGCCACCGCGTCGCAATGAGACCTTCGCGAAGTCGATCAGCAGGTCGGGGTCGGCTGCATCCACTGAGTCTTCGTCGGGGTCTGGCACTCGCCCATCGTAGTCAAGCGTTTTCAACTCAAATCGCTAGGCGATGCTCCAATCCGCGCCGCCGTTGACGATGACTCTGTCGGCCTTGCGCAGGGTGCTCGCAACCAGATCGGAGTTGCGCTGATCCGTTGAGGCGACCCAGGCGCGTGCCTCTTCGGGGTTCTTGCCGAATTGGATGTGGCGCGCGACGAGGCGCTCGATGCGCGCGTTCTCGTCGCTTGTCACGAACCAGACGGCGTCGATGGCACGACGTGCCCGTGCCCACAGGGGGTCGTCGAGCAGGAGGTAGTTGCCCTCGGTGATGACGAGGCGCGCGGCAGGCGGCACCACGAGCGCCGCGGCGAGCGGTTGCTCCAGCGTCCGGTCGAAGCCGGGCACGTACACCGGGATGTCGGTCTCCTGTTTGACGCGCTCGAGCAGGTGGGCGTAGCCGGCGGCGTCGAAGGTGTCCGGTGCGCCCTTGCGGGCGCGCGCGCCGAGCCGGTCCAGCTGGACATCGGCGAGATGGAACCCGTCCATCGGGATGTGCGCGACCCACTCGTCACCGTTGGCGACCCTGATCCGCGTCAACAGCAGGTCCACGAGCCTCGACTTCCCAGCGCCTGGGCTGCCGGTGATGCCAAGGATCGCGCGAGAATCGCCGCCGGCCAACGCGATCGCCTCACGTGCCAGCAGATCGATTGTGGCCAGGTGTCCGTCGCCGAATTCGTGCACGGGTACGACCAAGCCGTTCTCCTCGATGTTGCGGTCCATCAATATTCCATGATGTTGCCGCGCGAGGATCGACGCGTCGCTCGTTCAGCTCGTGGTCTGGCCCGAAGACGCTCAGCAGATCGGAGTCGGGCGCATCGTCTTGCGTTCAGCCGACGTACTGACGCGATTTCGGCGCGCGTGGTCGCGTCCGGCGGTACTGCGCGCACCCAACTCGCTGGCTTCGGCGACCGCGGCCCAGCCGCTGACCGCCAGCACGGGCTTCGGTGTGATCCGCACGAACAGCTGAACGAGCGGGCCGATACCGAAGGCGTAGACGACGGTGCCGATGCCGACGGTGCCACCGAGTAACCACCCGACGATCAACACAGTCGCCTCGATGGAGGTGCGCACCAGCCGAACCGACCAGCCGGTGCGCACCACGAGCCCGGTCATCAGACCGTCACGCGGACCGGGCCCCAGCCCCGCACCGACATAGAGGACCGTGCTGAACGCGTTGAGCACCACCGCGCCGACCATCATCGCGATTCGCACTCCGAGCGATGTCGGCGTCGGCAGCAGCGACATGCCCGCGTCGACGGTGATCGCGATGACGATGACGTTGGCGATCGTGCCGATACCCGGCCGGTTCCGCAGTGGAATCCAGGCAAGCAGCACCGCCACCCCGACCACCGCCGACGCGATGCCGATCGTCATTCCGGTGTGGATGGCCAGACCCTGATGAAACACGTCCCAGGGGTCCAGTCCGAGGCCGGCGCGCACCATCACGGCCATCGAAAACCCGTAGCCGCACAGGCCGATCAGTAGCGCGGTTCCGCGCAGCGTCGCGGGAATGAGTCGTGACGTCATGCCCGGGTCAGCCGTGCTCACGGAAGCGGACGGTGATCCGGTCCAGCTCACCGCTTCTGCGACGATGGTCGGCGTCACGCGTCGGCTCGGGGAACAACGCGGCACGCGCCTGGGCAAGCCGCAACGTCCAGTTCATCCTCATGTTCGCCTACGCGTGGTCCGGGAAGCGGACGCGAATCGCATCCAGGTCGCGGCGCATCCGGCGAATGTCGGCGTCACCGTCGGCATAGAGGCCATCCCAGTCCGGCGAGCTGAACAGCCCTGCCAGTTCCTGGGCCAGTCGAGAAATCCAGTTCGTGGTCATGACTCGATACTGGAGGCAGACTGGCTTGCCTTTCAATAGCCAGTCAGCGCATACTGGCCTCTAATGACGATAGAAATGGGTGTCCGCGCCCTCGATGTGGATATTTTGGCCCGTGAGCTTGGCAACTGGCGCACATCCAGTCGCAGCGGACCGGCCTACCAGGGCCTCGCCGACGGCATCCGGATGCTGATCATCGACGGCCGGCTTCCGGTCGGCGCCCGGCTGCCCAGCGAACGGGCGCTCGCCGACGCGCTGCGGGTGTCGCGCACGACGGTCACCGCCGCCTATTCAGAACTGCGCGATGAGGGGTACTTGAACGCCCGGCGAGGCGCCCGGAGCACCACCGCACTGCCCGTCACACCAACCGCCCCCATCGCCGAAGCACCTGCCACCGTCAACCTGGCCGCTGCTGCGCTGGCCGCACCGGCAGCCGCGGTGCTCGATGCGTTCACACAAGCCGTCCATCAGGTGACACCATTCCTGCACAAGGCGGGCCACGAGCTCACCGGAGTCCCGACCTTGCGCGCTGCGATAGCCGAACGATATTGCGCACGAGGCCTTCCCACCGAGCCAGACGAGATCATGGTCACCACCGGCGCGGTGCAAGCCATCACCTTGATCCTGGCCACCTACACGCAGCCCGGCGACCGGATACTGGTGGAGCAGCCCACCTACCACGGCGCACTGTCGGCCATCACGACTGCGGGCGCGCGGCCTGTCCCGGTCGCGGTGACGCAGGACGGTTGGGACCTCGACGCAGTGCATGCCGCAATCCGCCAGCTGGCACCCGGCCTGGCCTACTTCGTCCCCGACAATCAGAATCCCACCGGCCTGACGATGCCCGAACCCGACCGGAAACGCTTGGCGCACATCATCTCCGAGACACGCACTCGCACGATTATCGACGAGACGATGACCGACGTCTGGCTGGACCAACCCGTGCCACCTCCGGTGGCCACGGCGATGACGGCACGCCGGGATCTGGTGTTGACGATCGGTTCGACGTCCAAGTCGTTCTGGGGTGGGCTGCGGATCGGGTGGATCCGCGCGGAGCGCAGCACGCTTGCGACGATCGCGGCCCTGCGTCCAGCCATCGACATGGGTACGCCGATCGTCGAACAGCTCGCGGCGGCAAGGCTTCTCGCCGTAGCCGACGACGTGCTGCCGGAACGGCGTGAGATCCTGCGGGCACGCCGCGCACTGCTGCTGGCGCTGCTGGGTGAACACCTGCCGGACTGGCGACCCGTTCCCGGTACCGGCGGAATGGCGCTGTGGGTGCGGCTGCCCGCGCCGATGAGTTCCGCGCTGTCGGCGGCCGCATCGCGAATGGGGCTCGAAATTCCCCCTGGCCCGCGGTTCGGGGTCGACGGCACGCTGGAGCGGTTCATCCGGGTGCCGTATACGCTGCCCGACGATCAGCTCGGCGAGGCGGTCGAATTGCTTGCCCGCGCATGGCGTTCCGTTACCGGCGCGACAGCACCCGAACCACACGCCATGGTCGTCTAGCGAGTGACGATGACGGCCCAGAAACGGCGTGACGTGGCCAGGGTCGAGTTCGACGCCTATCTGGCGTCGTGCCCGAGCTTCAAGCTACTCGACCGGATATCCGACAAGTGGGTGACGCTCGTGCTGAAGTCGCTGGCCGACGGACCCAAGCGCTACTCCGAGGTGTCGCACCAGCTCGTCGGGGTCAGCCAGAAGATGCTCACCCAGACCCCGCGCAGCGTCGTGCGCGACGGCATGCTCACCCGCACCGTGACGCCGTCGGTCCCGGTCCGGGTGGACTACGAACTCACGCCGCTAGGTGAGTCACTCGCGGGCGTAATGGGACAACTCAAGACCTGGGCTGAGCAGTACATGCCCGAGGTCGACCGTGCCCGCGCCGAATACGACGCGCGCTGATCACTCGTCGGGGATGTCGACGCGGCGCGCCAAGCCGTCCATCTTGTCGGCAGCCTCGATCTCGCCGCGGGTAATGCCGAGGATGAACAGCACGGTGTCCAGATAGGGATGGTTCAGCGACGCGTCGGCGACTTCACGCAGCGCGGGTTTGGCGTTGAACGCGACTCCCAGACCTGCGGCGGCGAGCATGTCCATGTCGTTGGCACCGTCACCGACAGCCACCGTTTGCTCCATCGGCACGCCGGCCTGTTGCGCGAAGTCCCTCAGCGCCTTGGCTTTTCCGGGCCGGTCGATCACGGGACCGATCACGCGGCCGGTCAGCTTCCCGTCGACGATCTCCAATTCGTTGGCCGCGACGAAGTCCATCATCAGCTCGTGCGCGAGCGGGTCGATGACCTGACGGAAACCGCCGGACACGATGCCGCAGTGATATCCCAAGCGCCGCAACGTGCGTAGCGTGGTGCGCGCCCCCGGCGTCAGCTCGATCTGCTCACCCACCTCCTCGAGCACCTCGGCGGGCAGACCTTTCAGCGTCGCTACCCGTCGATGGAGCGACTCGGCGAAATCGAGTTCGCCGCGCATGGCAGCCTCGGTGATCTCGGCGACAGCGGCATGTGCGCCGACCCGGTCGGCCAGCATCTCGATGACCTCGCCCTGGATCAGCGTCGAGTCGACGTCAAAGACGATGAGCCGCTTGGCCCGTCGCGACAGGCTGTAGTCCTCGAGCGCGATGTCGATCCCCTCGTCGACCGCCACTCGCGCCAACGCGGCCTGCAGCTGTCCGTACACCGCGCCAGGCGGCACCGACACCCGTAGCTCCAAGCCGGTCACCGGGTAGTCGGAGACGCCGCGGATGGAGTCGATGTTGACGCCCAGCGCCGCCACCTGCCGGGCCACCACTCCGAATGACTCCGCAGTGATGGGACGTCCCAGTACGACGATGGTGTGTGTCGACGGTTCCCGCATGACCGGGAGGTCATCGCTGCGCTC
>DATFCF010000570.1:0-22363 GCA_035253445.1 Mycobacterium sp. | reverse complement strand
CAGCCGTGCCGAGGCGAGGTTCAGCACCGGGTGCACGCGGTCACCGATCCGCACAAACGCCGCCCCGCTGGACTTGCTCAGTAGAATCTGCGCGTCGCCGAGGTTCGGCGCGGGCTTGAAGAACGCCAGCACGCCGCAGGCGCCGGTGATGAGGACCGCGAGGACGACGCCCACGATCAACGCCCGCATCTGACCGCGCATCGGGTCGTGGATCATCCGCGAGTCGCCGCGGATGAGCGCGTGCTCGAGACGCCGGATCAAGAACCGGTAGCCGTTGACCTGCGCCCGCGTGGTAACTTGCGCTGGCATGGCCGCTCCCATCACCGTCGGGTAGGCGTTCACCCTAGGATATAGCACGTAATGTGAAACTCGGTGTGCCAGTTGCCCTTTGCAGCAAACAGGATGTTGACCGTGTCCAGTGGCGGAGATGCCCGTCAGCTAAGAACCGCCGTCGGCATCGGCCCACAGCGGTTCATCCCTCTCGTCGATTTGCTTGCGCTGGAGATCCTCCTGACCGCCGGCGTGGTGGTCGCGCTGTATCTGCGCGCGCCAGGCTGGCAAGGCGCCGTCACGGGCCTCGCCTTGGGGCTCCTGGTGGTCACGCCCGTGCGTGGCACCACGCTGGCGCGATCGATCGCGCGGCGCTGGAGGTTCCTGCGGCATCGGCGCCGAAAGGCCGATAGACGCCCGCCAGCCGATCCGTTCGACGTCACGGCATCCGATGGGGCCCAGATCGGATTCCGCTGGGACGGCACAACTTTGCTGTCGCTGATCAAGATCGACGCGAACCCGAGGGCGATGACGACCCTGGAGCCCGGCATGACCGTTTCTGGCGAAATGGTGCCGGTGCAGATATTGGTCGACTGCCTGCGTCAGTTCGACGTCTCGCTGGACTCCATCGACATCGTCAGCCAGGGCGCCCGGTCCCATGGCCACACCGACGTTGCTGCCGTGTATGACGCCGTGCTCGGCCCGTTGCCGGCCATCGCGCAGCGCAGCGTCTGGATTGTGGTGCGCTTCGATCCGTCGCTGTGCGCCGAAGCCGTCCGGCGTCGCGGCGGTGGTCGTGAAGGCATCCTGCGCACCGCCACCACCGCCACCCGGCGGGTCGCCAACCGGCTGACCGAGACGGGCCTGAGGCCGCGGATTCTCACCGGCAGTGATATCGCCGCGGCCACCAACCAGCTCAGCGACGGGGTCAACCTGTCCACCGTCGACGAAACATGGGAGCTGTGCCGCGAAGGACAGTTTCGGCTATGCAGCTTCGCGGTCGAGCCTGACTTGCTCACGACGGCGGGCCTCGGGCTGTTGTGGACGGTGCCCAGCTACTCCACCACTGTGTGCCTCTCGCTGCGCGAAAACACCGAAAACGACCTGATCATGGTCCGCGGGCTGGCGCGCTTCGACAGCGAGGTCGGTGTTCCCATCCACCTACCCGGTCTCACGCATCTTCGCGGCCTGCAGTTTTCGGCGCTGGCGTGCAGCCTGCCGATTCCGCCGCCTGCCCGGCCGGTCGGCCACTGGTCGTACGGTCGGCGCGACTCCGACCTGCGCGACCTGGCGGTGCCGGCATCGGGGTGCGGTCAGGTCATCGGCGCCGACGAACAGGGCCGGGCGGTCGCGCTCCCGCTGTTCGGACCTCAGCTCAAC
Organism: Mycobacterium sp.; assembly: GCA_035253445.1. GTDB lineage: Bacteria > Actinomycetota > Actinomycetes > Mycobacteriales > Mycobacteriaceae > Mycobacterium. Next base: position 20,713 of record DATFCF010000570.1, on the reverse strand, counting down.
CGGGTCGAGATCTGCGGCACCCTGCACCTGGCCCAGCAGGCGGTGTTGCGCTCGCTGGCGCTCGGCGCTCGGGTGCTCGTGCACAGCCGGCGTCCCAGGATGTGGCGCGACATGGTCGACGTGGTCGGCCGCCACGACCTGTTGTGGGTGGCTGACTTCAACCGGCGCGCCATCCAGGCCGGGTCCGACCGCAATTACACGGTAGAGGTGTTCGACGGCGTGGCCGAGCAGCCGGTGCGTGCCGGGGTCACAAGCATGGTGGTCGCTTCGCCCCACACGCCGGCGACTCCAAACGCCGACGTCACCCTTGAACTGCTTTCTCTGGAGCACGACACCGTCAAGGTCAGCACGCGCGCGGGGTCGGCTGTCGTCACCATGGTCGCCACCGACGACGAAATGCGCTACATCAAGGCCTCAGCCAACAGCATCGACTGATCAGCCGACGGTGCGCTAGCGTGAAGGTCGTGGTTCATCCGCCCGGCAACCGCGACTACCACTACGCCTACCAGTCCGCAGCAGTCGGGCCGTCGGGGCAGCCCGACACCGAAAATCGGCTACCGCGAATCCTTTTCATCGTCATAGCGGTGCTGGGCCTGGCCACTTACGGCGTTAGTTTCGGCCCTGTGATCAATGGGAGCGGGGCCACCGGATGGAACGTCCGGTTTGCCGCGCTGGCTGCGCTGTGCGCCGCTCTTGGCCTGCTGCCCCGGCAGAAGCCGCTGCCATTGGTAACCGCTGTGCTGGCTGCGATGGGGTTCCTGGATGGGTTGTCGAGCGTCGTCACTGGCGAGGGCTGGGCGCTGACGGTGATCGTGGTGCTCAATGCCCTGCAAGCGGCCGCTGCAGTGACCGCACTGCTCGTCGCGCCGAAACCGGTCACCGACCGCAGCAGTGCCGGCTACGAGGCCTACGTCGATTACTACAACCAAGCCGTCCGGAACTACTACAGCCAGCAAGCGCGCTCGTCGCCGGAGCAGTCGCAGAGCGGCTACGGTCAGGCGTACGCCGACCCGCAGACCGCCCCGCAGCGGGCCCAACGGCCCTCGCAATACGGGGATTACGCCGATCTCGACTACACCGGCACTCGCGCACCAACTGCGCCGGAGCACCAACCCGGCAACACAGTGTCCGGGCGATCGGCCGGGCTGCCGAGCTTCGGCCAGGCGCCTACGGCCGCGTACCAACCGCACCGCGACCCGGAGCAGTCAGCTCCGCCCTCCTCGCCGGCCTAGATGCGGTTACGCCCGCGCGAATCCACCGGCGAGCTCGGCAGCCAGCTCGATGTAGGCCAGCTGCGTGCGGCGGCGTAACACCTCGAAATCGAGGGTGGCGGCATCGCGCAAGTGCTTGTCCCACGGAATCACCTTGACCGCCTGAACATACGGACTGAACTGCTTCGTGATATCGGCAACGAACGCCTTGGTCTGGCCACGGAACGCGTCGTTGAGCACCACTACCGTGCGTTTGAGCAGATCGTGTCCATTTCGCGCGGCCAGCCATTCGATGGTTTGGCCGGCCCCGCGCGCATGCTCCGCCTGCATCGTCGACACGATCACCAGCGCGCTGGCGGAGTTGAGCACCCCGGGCATAACCGGATGCTCAATATCGCAACTGCAGTCAATCAGGGCCAACTGGTAGAACTGTTGCGCACTTTGAAGTGCGGTGGTGAACGTTTCAGCGTCGAGCGCCAGTGGATTGGCCACGTCGTGATTGCCTGGCAGCACCTCGAGGCCCTGGCGATTCTTTCCGGTATGGCGGCGCGCCATCGGGTAGGTGTGCAACTCACGATCGTCCAACCAATTTCGCAGAGATGCGGGCGCGGACGGGTCGACCACTGTGCCGAGAGTGCCGTAGGTGGGGTTGGCGTCGATGGCGATCACCGGTTCGGTCCGGTACTGGCCGAAGACCGTGCCCATCCCGGCAACTGTTCGCGTCTTTCCGACTCCACCCTTGATCGAAATCACCGGGATTTGATACGTCCCGGCAATGTTGCTGGCAATCAACGACGTTTGCTCGTTCAGGCGACGTTCAAAACCCGAGGGCCCGAGGTTGACGGTTTTGAAAGTCGCAGCGTGGACAGCTTTGCGCCATCCGAACTCGGGTACTTGCCGCCGGGACTTCACCAGGTGGTCGGTGGGGATGTCGTAGTTGATGTCCACCACCGTGCCGGGCGACGGCCGCCAGTGCCGTCCTTGCTGCTGGTCGGGCGGCAAATCGCGCTCAGAGATGATTGCGTCCATCGCATCAAATGCTAGTCGCATTGCGTTCGCTACAGCACGGCGAGTGCGCAGCCGGCCGCGGCCGCCACGCACATCGATGGGCCATGCGGCACAGTGGATTCGGTACGGCGGATGACTGCGACGATTGCCCACGCCGCGGTGAGCAACGGGGCGACGAATGCGGACAAGGCCCACACGTCGATGCCGAACGAACCCGTCAACGCGCCGACCCCGATCGCGAGTTTGACGTCTCCGGCGCCCATCGCCGCGGGCGCCGCCAGATGCACGACGAGGTACACCGCGAACAGCGCGGCGCTGCCCAACAGCGCAGGCACCCCGCGTCCCGCCGCAACGGCGACGATCAGCACCACGGCCGCGCCGGGCAGCGTCAAGCAGTTCGGAAGCCGGCGCTCTCGGATGTCGAAGGCACTCAACGCAACCAGCCACGCCAGCAAACCAGCACCGGCCAGCCCCGCCCCCACCTGCTGAGCCTAAGGCCGTCGCGCGACGGCGCTTCGCACCTTTTTCGTGTTGCGGCATACCCTGGACAACCATGCGTGCGGTCCGGTCTCCGATTGGCCCGGCTCTGCTCGTCGTGGTCGCCGCGGTCAGCCAGGAAGTGGGCGCCGCGTTCGCCGTCGGTCTCTTCGCGTCGTTGGGCGCCGTCGGAGCGGTGTTCGTTCGATTTCTGGTCGCCGGCGTGATCCTGAGCGCAGCGGTCCGTCCGCGCATGCGGGGATGGTCCCGACGGGGCTGGCTCTCGGTAACCGGCCTTGCAGGCACCCTGACCGTGATGAACCTGTGCTTCTACTATTCGCTGACCCGCATTCCACTCGGAGTTGCCGTCACCGTCGAAGTGCTTGGCCCCCTTGCACTTTCCGTGCTCGTCAGCAAACGCAAGAGCGCATGGCTTTGGGCCGCCCTCGCACTCGCGGGGGTCGCGCTGCTCAGCCTCACCGGGGTCCAGGTCGGCTATCTCGATCCCGTGGGCTTGGCCTTCGCAGCGGGTGCGGCGGCGAGCTGGGCGGGCTACATTCTGGCCTCCGCGCGTGCGGCTGCGGATTTCCCCAGCCTGGATGCGTTGGCAATTGCGACGGCCATCGGCGCGCTCGTCACCGCGCCGTTGGCGATTTTCTCGATTGATCCCGGCGCTGCCCTGCGATGGGAGGTGCTCGGCGTCGGCGTCACCGTGGGTCTGATGTCCTCGGTGATCCCCTACTCCCTGGAGCTGATTTCCTTGCGACGACTTCCGCCGGAGACCTTCGCGATCCTGACGTGCCTGTCACCGGTCGTCGCTGCGCTCGCCGGTTGGCTCATTCTGGGTCAGCACCTGACCGTGGCGGGGTATCTCGCCATCGTCCTGGTGACCGCGGCCAGCATCGGCGCCGTGCGATCGGCCGGGGGGCGCGCGCAGGGCACCGACACCGGACTGATCACCGCGTAACTACAGCTTGCCCGCGACATCACCGATGGCCGTGATGAACTCGTTCATCTCCGACGCAGAGCCGGTTGGTTGGAACACCACAGTGTCCACTCCGGCATCGAGGTAGGCACCAACTGCAGCGCCGATCTCGTCGGCGGTTCCCCCGACGCCGAACTCCCCCGCCGGGCCGACGTTCCACGTGTTGGCTGCTTGCTCTAGCCGTGCCTGTGCATCAGCACCGGGTGCGCACACCAGGAACATCACGGTGCTGAACGGTTCGGCCCGAGCATCGCGCCCCGCCGCGACGTGACCGATCGCCGTACGCACCGTGGCCGCCGTGTACGCACAATCCAAGATGACACCGGATGCGATCTCGCCTGCCAGCTGCAGAGTTTTGGGCCCAGTACCCCCGATGAGCACCGGAACCCCTTGGGCTGGAGCCCAATCCAGCCGCACATCATCGAGACTGACATAGCGGCCCTCGACACTGACAGATCGACCGGTAAGGAGCCCCTGCAGTGCCGCCACATATTCGCGCAGCAGCGTGAGCGGCGATGCCACAGCGGCTCCCGCCTGTCGCATCCAACTCTGCACTCCGTGGCCGACGCCAAGCCGTATCCGGCCGGGGAATATCGATTCCAGAGTGGCGATCTCCATCGCTGATGCCACCACGTTGCGCAGCGGCGCGGGCAGCACGCCGATTCCGACGGTCAAGGTGTCGGTTGATGCCAGTGCGACCGCCGCTGCAGCGATACCGCCCTGAAGGAAGCAATCTTCCCATAGCCAGAGCTCATCGATGCCGGCGCGTTCGGCCGCTGATGCGATCTCGCGCAAGTTGTCTGGTCTGAAGTCCGGGCGGAACACCACGCCGACGCGGGGATTCATCCGTCGCACACTAGTGGTCGCCCAGCGCGGCCCGCATCGCCTCCTTGGGCGCAGGCATCCCCGTGAACTGCTCGACCTGAGCGAACGCCTGGTTCAGCAGCATCTGCAGGCCGCTAATGACCCGGCCGCCTGCGGCATCGACAGCCGACGCCAACGGTGTCGGCCACGGATCGTAGATCGCGTCCAGCAGCACCGGCGTGGCAGCCAACGACGCCGCGTAGCGCGCAACGGCGTCGGCCGGAATGGTGTTGACCACCACATCCGCGTCGGCAACAGTCGGCACCAGCTCGGCGCCGTCGATATCGCACCACCGGCTTTCGACGCCCGCCGCGGTTGCCAGATCGACCAGGGGCGCGGCCTTCTGGCGATTACGCGCCACCACCGTAATCCGTTGCACACCGAGCTCTGCCAACCCCACCACCACCGCGGGCGCGGTGCCGCCCGAACCGATGACCAGCGCATGTCCCGACGCCTGGCCCAGCGCACCGGTCACACCGTCGACGTCGGTGTTGTCGGCGCGCCATCCGGACTGCGAGCGCACCAGGGTGTTGGCCGATCCGACCAAGTCCGCCCGGAGCGTGCGTTCATCGGCGAACCTCAAGGCGGCGAACTTGCCGGGCATGGTCACCGACACGCCGACCCATTCCGGGCCGAAACCACTTACCACAGCTGGTAATTGGTCCGCGGTGCATTCGATGCGGTCATACGTCCAGTCGTCGAGGCCCAGCGCTCGGTAAGCCGCCAGATGCAACTGCGGTGAACGGGAATGCGCGATCGGCGATCCCAGCACCGCGGCCTTGCGCGGCCCCTCAGCGGGCGGAGTCCAGGACACCGTTGCGCTGCGCCAGTTCGATATTCGCCAGGTGTTGTTGATAGTCGCGGGTGAACAGGGTGGTGCCCTGCAGGTCGATGGTGACGAAGTACAGCCAATCCCCCGGTGCGGGCTGTTCGGCCGCGGCCAGCGCCGGCAGTCCCGGCGAGCAGATCGGTGTCGCCGGAAGTCCAGGGCGCACATAGGTGTTCCACTGCGTGTGCTGCGCACGGTCGGCATCGGTGGTGGCCACCTCGATCCGATCCAGCGGATAGTTCACCGTCGAGTCGAACTCCAGCGTGCGATTCTCGGCGAGCCGGTTGTAGATGACACGGGCCACCTTCGCGAAGTCGTCCGGCTTGGATTCGCGCTGCACCAGCGATCCGACGGTCAGAATCTGGTAGGGCGACATGTTGAGCGCCTTGGCCGTATCGAGCAGCCCACCTTGGGCGTACTGCGTCGCGCTCGCCCCGATCAGCGTGGAAAGGATGTCCTGCGGCTGCGCCGACGGGTCGATATTCCAGCTGCCCGGCGCGATCAGCCCCTCCAGCCGGCGATGGTCGTCGCCCATCGCATTGACTGGGTTGACCGCCCACTCGGGCACCGCCAACGACGACGGCGCGGCGGTGCGCGCGGTCTGCAACAGGTCGTCCACCGACACGCAGCGCTGCTCACCGTCGAGGTCCACACACGTTGCCTTGGAAATCAGGCTCAGGATGCCGTCGGTCACCGCATTGGTCTTGACGTCTTGGAGGTCGTCGAGCTGGCGTCCCTCGGGGATCACCAGCAGACCCACCCGATTCTTCGGGTCAGCAAGGCGTTCAACGGCATTCGACGCCGGGATCTCGGTGCGAACTTTGTAGAAGCCGGGCTGGATGGCCGAGATGGCGGCGTTGCCATCGGCAGCGTCGACGAACGCGGAGATGGTCGCGACGACCTTGTTTTCCTGCAATGTCTTGGCGATGGCCGTCGTGGAATCGCCGTCGTGGACCTGGATCACCACGTCGTTGACGCCGTCGCCCGCATAGTCACTGCCGGGTCCGAACAACGTGTGCCACAGCTTCGAGCCGAGGAACACCGCGCCCACGACAACGACGATCAACATGGCGAGCGCCAGGCCGCCGACAACGCGGCGCTTGCGTCGACCTCGTGCTTCGCGTATCCGGTCCGCGCGCGTTACCCGGCGCCGTGGCGGTCCGACCGCCACAGGTTCCGCACGGCCCCGGCCCCAGTTCTCAGCCATCCCCGACCTCTCCGTGCGCGGTCAACGCCGTGCGCCGCTGATCCAGCCAGTTCTGCAAGATGCCCACCGCGGCCACCTGATCGATCATCGACCGCTGTCCCTTGGCACGGACACCGGCCTCCCGCAGTGACCGCTGCGCCGTCACGGTGGTCAGTCGTTCGTCGGCCAGCCGCACCGGCGTCGGCGCGATGCGCTGCGCCAACTGGTCGGCCAGCGCGATCGCATCCGCAGCGGCCGGACCGGACCTGTCGGCGAGGGTGCGCGGTAGGCCCACCACCACTTCAACCGCCTCCAGTTCGTTGACCAGCTGCGCCAGCCGGCGCATGTGCTTGTTGCTCCGATCCCGCGCCACCGTCTCCACCGGTGTGGCCAGGATCCCGTCCGGGTCGCTGGTGGCCACCCCGATGCGCACACTGCCGACGTCGATGCCGAGCCGTCGTCCTCGCCCGGGGTCGTCGCCCCCAGGCCGATCCGGCTGACGGTCGTCGGTCTTAACCACGCAGCTAACTCCGGTCTATCTCTGCGCGCAGCGCGGCCAATGCCGCGTCGATGCTCGCCGCCCCCTTACCGGAACCTTGTGCCAGATCGGCCTTGCCGCCCCCACGGCCGTCGACCGAAGCACCCAACTGCTTCACCAAATCGTTGGCGCGCAGACCCAGGTCTTGCGCTGCCGGGTTCACCGCCACCACGTAGGGGACGGTGTCGTTCTCACCTTCCGTGATCAGCGCCACGACGGCCGGGTCGCCGCCCAGCTTGCCGCGGATGTCACCGACCAGCGTGCGCAGATCCGCCGCCGACATTCCGCCGGCCATCCGCTGCGCCACGACACGGACCTTACCGATTTGCTCTGCGCCCGCGGCGGCGTTCGCTGCGGCGGCCCGCGCGTCGGCCAGCCGCATCCGGTCGAGTTCCTTCTCGGCCGCCCGCAGCCGTTCCACCAGATTCGCAACCCTCGCCGGGACTTCCTCCGAAGGAACCTTCAGCGACGAGGCCAGTCCCGCCATCAGCGCGCGCTCCTTGGCGAGGTGGCGGAACGAATCAAGGCCGACATAGGCCTCGACGCGGCGCACCCCGGAGCCGACGGATGATTCGCCGAGGATGGTGACCGGGCCGATCTGCGCCGAATTGTGCACGTGTGTGCCGCCGCACAGCTCGAGCGAGAACGGGCCGCCGATCTCGACCACCCTCACTTCGTCCGGATAGGCCTCACCGAATAGGGCCATCGCACCCATGGCCTTGGCCTTTTCCAGCTCCGTGGTGAAACTGCGCACCTCGTAGTCGGCTTCGACGGCCTCGTTGGTGACTTCCTCGATCTGAGTCCGCTGGGTTTCGGTGAGAGCGCCCTGCCAGTTGAAGTCGAACCGCAGGTAGCCCGGCCGGTTCAGTGAGCCCGCCTGAACTGCGTTGGGCCCCAGCACTTGTCGTAGGGCAGCGTGCACCATGTGGGTGCCGGAATGCCCCTGCGTGGCGCCGTGCCGCCACCGCGGATCAACGGCGGCCACTACGGTGTCGCCCTCGACGAACTCGCCCGACTCGACGTTGACGCGGTGCGCCCACAGCGTTTTCGCGATCTTCTGCACGTCGGTAACGGCCGCCTTGGATGTCCCAGACGAACCGGTCCCCGTGATGCTGCCCTCGTCGGCGATCTGGCCGCCCGACTCGGCGTAGAACGGGGTGCGGTCGAGGATCAGCTCGACCCGGTCTGGAGCAGGGACTCCACCGACGGCCTTGCCGCCGAAACCACCGTTGTGGGAGACCACCGGAACGCGCTTGCCGTCCACGAAGATGCCGAGAATCTTTGCCTCGGAGGTCAATTCGTTGAATCCGGTGAACTCGGTGGGGCCGGCGTCGACGAGCTCGCGGTAGGCCGATAGGTCGGCGTGGGCCTGCTTGCGGGCGGCGGCGTCGGCCTTTGCGCGTTGACGCTGCTGTGCCATCAGGCCGCGGAAGCCCTCTTCGTCGACGGACAGCCCCGCCTCGGCCGCCATCTCGAGCGTCAGCTCCAGCGGGAAGCCGAAGGTGTCGTGCAGCGTGAACGCATCGGTGCCCGACAGCACGGTAGCGCCAGACGCCTTCGTCGCTCCCGCCGCCTCCTCGAACAGTCGGGAGCCGGATGCGAGGGTGCGGTTGAACGCGGTCTCCTCGGCGACCGCGATGCGCAGGATGCGGTCGAAATCGTTGACCAGTTCTGGATACGACGGGCCCATCGCGTCGCGAACCGTCGCCATCAGATCGCCGACGATCGGATCGTCGATGCCCAGCAGCTTGGCCGAGCGGATCACGCGGCGCAGCAGCCGCCGCAGCACATATCCGCGCCCGTCGTTGCCGGGGCTCACACCGTCGCCGATCAGGATCGCGGCGGTCCGGCTGTGGTCTGCGATGATCCGGTAACGCACGTCGTCTTCGTGGCTGCCCGCGCCGTAGCCCCTTGGGGACACGGAAGCTACCGCATCGATGACCGGACGCAGCAGGTCGGTCTCGTAGACGTTGTCGACGCCCTGCAGCAGGCACGCGACTCGTTCGACGCCCATTCCGGTGTCGATGTTCTTGCGGGGCAGCGGGCCGAGGATCTCGAAGTCCTCTTTACTGGTGCCTTCGCCGCGCTCGTTCTGCATGAACACGAGATTCCAGATCTCGATGTAGCGATCCTCGTTGGCGATCGGGCCGCCTTCGATGCCGTACTCGGGGCCGCGGTCGACGTAGATTTCGGAGGACGGGCCGCATGGTCCAGGAATGCCCATCGACCAGTAGTTGTCGGCCATCCCGCGGCGCTGGATGCGCTCCGCCGGCAGGCCTGCCACCTCCTGCCACAGCTGCGCCGCTTCGTCGTCGTCGAGATACACAGTGGCCCAGAGGGTTTCGGGATCGAATCCGTATCCGCCGTCCTCGACCGAATTGGTCAGCAGCGACCATGCCAATTCGATGGCGCGGCGTTTGAAGTAGTCACCGAACGAGAAGTTCCCGGCCATCTGGAAGAAGGTGTTGTGCCGGGTGGTGATGCCGACTTCGTCGATATCGGGTGTGCGGATGCACTTCTGGATGCTGGTCGCGGTGTTGTACGGCGGGTTGCGCTGACCGAGGAAGTACGGCACGAACTGCACCATGCCGGCGTTGACGAACAACAGGTTGGGGTCGTCGAGGATCACCGAGGCGCTGGGCACCTCGGTGTGGCCCGCCGTCACGAAATGATCAAGGAAACGCTTCCTGATCTCGTGTGTCTGCACGTCCTATGCGTCCTTATTGGTTCATTGGTTCCAGGTATCGACCGCACTACAGTACCGGTCGCCTCCCCGGCACTGAAAAGTCAACGAACCAGCGTCGACTATGGTGCCGTGGCTAACCGTCGATGAAGCTCAGGCGCACCGAACGCCGGGGGTTGTCCCGGTTCAGATCGACTAGCACGACGCTCTGCCACGTGCCAAGCAGCGGTTCGCCGCCCTGCACCGGAACCGTCACCGACGGCGTGATCAGCGCCGGCAAGACGTGGTCGGCCCCATGTCCCGGGGAGCCGTGGGCGTGGCGGTAGCGGTCGTCGCGCGGCAGCAGCCGTTCCAGCGAGTCGACGAGATCGTCGTCGGAGCCGGCGCCCGTCTCGATGATGGCCACGCCGGCCGTGGCGTGCGGCACGAACACATTGCACAGGCCGTCCTGATGGCCGCCGCAGAATGCGCGCACCGCGTCGGTGAGGTCGACGATCCGCCGGCGCGATGTGTCGACATCGAGCACGTCAGAATTCACGCATCCAAGCGTACGGACGCATCCTTATTGCATAGCGAACTATCCATTGAAACCCCCGCTGCGCGCGAGGAAGCTGATGGTGGTCCGGTGGCGCCACCCGGGGCGCTGCCCCAACTCAAGGGGGGTGGATCGTGTACGCACGCTCTACCAGTATTCAGGCGCAGACATCCAAAATCGACGCTGGAATTGCCTACGTCCGTGACGAAGTGATGCCGGCGCTGCAGGACATGGACGGTTATGTCGGCCTGTCGCTGTTGGTGGACCGCGAGTCCGGCCGTTGCATCACCACCAGCGCCTGGGAAACCGAGGACGCATTGCGCACGAGCACCGACCAGGCAGCGCCGCTTCGGGATCGCGCCACGCAGATCTTCGGTGGCGACGTCACCGTCGAGCCGTGGGAAATCGGAGTCCTGCACCGCGATCACCGGTCCAATGAGGGTGCCTGCGTACGGGCGACATGGCTGAAGATGCCGCCGGATCAAACCGAGCGAGCCATCGACTTCTACAAGACGTCGGTCTTGCCATCCCTGGAGGATCTCGAGGGATTCTGCAGCGCCAGCCTGATGATCAACCGCTCGTCCGGGCGGGGCGTGTCATCGACGACGTTCGATAGCCGCGACGCGATGGATCGCAACAGGGAGCAGGCCAAAGAGCTGCGCAACACACGGACCCGCGAACTGGGCGCCGACATCGTCGACGTCGGCGAGTTCGAGCTCGCGATCGCCCATCTGCGGGTGCCGGAAATGGCCTGATCAGCGCCGGATTGACGCGAGCGTTTATTCGCTCCTCCGCACGGGTATCTCAGCTGCAGCTGTCCATCCCTTGGAGGAGAAATGACCATCACCAGCATCATCACCGCAATTCTCATCGGGATCGTGGTCGGCGTCCTCGGTCGTCTGGTGCTTCCCGGTAAGCAGTCCATCGGCATGCTGGTGACGATCCTCGTCGGCATCGTGTCGGCGTTCATCGGCACGGCCATCGCCAGGGCGCTCGGCATCCCGACAGCCACCAGCGGCATCGACTGGCTCGAACTTCTGGTCCAGGTCGTCGTCGCCGCTCTCGGTGTGGCGCTTGTGGCGGCGCTGATGGGACGCAGGCGTACAGGCATCATGGGCGGCAGGCGTAGAGGCATCATGCACTGAGCCGCATCCACTACCCCCGGCGGTCCCGGCTGGCTCACCCCGGCCGGGATCGTTCGGTGGGTTCGGCTACCGCGGTATCAATGGGTTGTCGGCCCGTGCCTTGATCTGCTGCACCACCCACGCGTTGCCGTCGGGATCGTCGAACCCGAACAGTGTGCCGCCGTCACGCTCGTCGATGACCTCGACGTCGCCGGCCTCGACGCCGCGGGCGGCGAGTTCGTCGTGTGCGCGGCGGGCGTCAGGCACCACAAGTTGCAGGCCCTTGAGCGAGCCCGGCTGCATCGACTGCCCACCTGGCAAGTCGCCGATGACGATCGAGCAGCCTGAACCCGGAGGGGTCAACTGCGCGAATCGCATGCCCGGCGCCTGCGTGTCGTGATCGAGGTGGAAGCCGAGCTTGTCACGGTAAAAGGCGATGGCCCGGTCGATGTCGCTGACCGGGACCACCACCACTTCGAGCGTCCAGTCCATCAGATCTTCTTCAGTAGCTCGTCGAGCTTCTCGTAACCCTCGGTCATGCCGCCTTCCATACCCGACGACAGCAGCCCGTCGCGCGCCTCCAAATTCGGGCAGATGGACCGGCCGCGCAGCCGGCTCCGCCCGTTGCCCAGATCCTCGAACCACATGAACTCGATGTTCACCATGTCCGGCGCGCCCTCGAATTCGAAGGTCTGGATGATGAATTCGTTGTCGCGGATCTTGTGGAACACCCCGTTGAAACCGAATTCACCGCGATCGGCCTTGTGCACGTAGCGGTAGCCGCCGCCGGTCTTGAAATCCCAGTGCTCGATCGTCATCTCGAGGTCACGCGGCCCCAGCCACTGCTTGATCAGGTCCGGTTCGGCGTGCGCCCGGAACAACGCCTCCACCGGCGCGTCGAACTCGCGGGTGAACTCCATGGCCAAGGTGTCGACTGGAGCATTCAGGTTCAGTGCGTTCGTCATTTCTCGGTTCCTTCCTTGTTGGTGTCGGTCTTCGGCGAAATGTGAGCCAGCAGGGCGTCCAGCTGGCGGTAGTTGCGTTCGGCGTCAAGCCGATACCGGTCGATCCATGCGGTCAGCCGTTCCAGCGCCGCCGCGTCCAGATGAACCGGCCTGCGCTGCGCGTCGCGGGTCCTGGTGACCAGCCCCGCTTGTTCGAGCACCTGAATGTGCCTGGACACCGCTTGTTTCGTGATGTCGAACGGCGCGGCGAGCTCGTTGACCGTGGCAGGCCCGCGCGACAACCGGGCCACCATGGCCCGCCGAACCGGGTCGGCCAGCGCCATGAAGGCGCGGTCAAGCCGTTCCTCCCCGTCTCCATCACTCTTCATTGTCAACCTTGTGTTTGATCAATCACTCGGTTGACTACAAAGGTAGGACCAGGCGCGGCGGGTGTCAAGGCACCGGTTCGTTGAGCCTGTAGTTATCGAGAGGTTTCTCGAGTGGAGGCCTCGCTAACTACAGGCTCGACGGTGGGCGCAGTCGCCCATCCCAACCACGAGCAATCAAGGCTCGATACGCGCGGTCGAGGATCTCCTCGTCGCGGTCCTCCTTGATCACGCGGATCACGTTCCAACCGAGACGCTCAACCTTCGGCAGCACACGAACGTCCTTGACGTACGCCCTGCGGTTGGTGCGGTGGTGATCCCCGTCATACTCCGCGGCGACCATGAAGTCCTCCCACCCCATGTCGAGGAGGCGTACGAGCCGCCCGCGGCCGTCGACCACGGGGATCTGGGTAGTCGGCCTGGGAAAGCCTGCGTCGATGAACAGAAGACGCAGCCGAGTCTCTTGCGGTGACGCAGCTCCGCCGTCGACGAGCGGGAGCACGGCCCGTAGTTGCGTGAGTCCGCGGGCGCGACGGTGACGCTTCGCCAGCACCAACACCTCATCCATCGAAAACGGCGTTGCCCGCATCAGGGCGTCGAGCCGAGGGATCGCCTCGCTTCGCGGCAAATGGCGCCCGAGGTCATACGCCGTGCGAGCGGACGTGGTGACGGAAATACATGAGACGGTGGTGATCTCGTCGTTCTCGAGACGCTCATCTCGAGCGATGATGCCCGGCGGCGGTCGGGTGTTATCCCAGATCAGCTCGACCGGGATGTCGGCGTCAACCCACTGGGCGCCGTGGAGAGCCGAGGCTGCGACGCCGGCCACCACACCATTGCGGCCCGACCGCAACCAGGCACCGTCGATGCGGTCCAACAGCGTCGGCTCATAACCTTTGGGCGTATAGATGTCCCGGAACATCCGGTCGTACCACCGACGCAAATCGTGTTCAGTGACCACACCATTCGCAAGTGCCTGGCTGCCGACGATGAGGTTCCTCATGCCAGCATGCTCACAGCAGGCACCGACAGGTACGCGGCCTCAGCGCTTCTTGCGGATGATGGCGCGCAGCTTGTCCAGCCGGGTGGCGATCTCGCGTTCGGCGCCGTGGCTGGTGGGCCGGTAGTAGTCGACACCCACGATTTCGTCGGGCGGATACTGTTGCGGCACAACGCCATCCGGGTCATCGTGCGAGTACTTGTAGCCAATCGCGTTGCCGAGTCCTGCCGCGCCGGAGTAATGACCGTCGCGCAGATGGGCGGGCACCAGACCGGCCTTGCCTGCCTTGATATCGCCCATCGCGGCCCCAAGCGCCGCGGTGACGGCGTTGGACTTCGGCGCCGTCGCGAGATGGACCGTGGCATGGGCGAGGGTCAGCTGAGCCTCGGGCAGACCGATCAGCTGCACCGTTTGCGCGGCGGCGACGGCGGTCTGCAGCGCCATCGGATCGGCCATCCCGATGTCCTCGCTGGCCAGGATCATCAGCCGGCGGGCGATGAATCGCGGGTCCTCCCCCGCCACCAGCATCCGCGACAGATAGTGCAGCGCGGCGTCGACGTCGGAACCGCGCACCGACTTGATGAACGCGCTGATGACGTCGTAGTGCTGATCGCCGTCGCGGTCATAACGGACGGCGGCCTTGTCCAGCGACTGCTCGATGGTCTCGACGGTGACGTGCTCGGTCGCCTCGGCCGCCACTTCAAGCGCGGTCAACGCCCGCCGGGCGTCGCCTGCCGACAGCTGCACCAGAAGGTCGACGGCTTCGTCGGCGACCGTGACCTTTCCGCCGAGACCGCGTGGGTCGTCGATGGCGCGACGGACGACGGTGCGGATCGCGTCAGCGGTCAATGGCTGCAGTTGCAGGATCAGCGACCGCGACAACAACGGTGCGACCACGGAGAACGACGGATTCTCGGTGGTGGCCGCGACGAGCAGCACGACCCGGTTCTCCACGGCGGACAGCAGCGCGTCCTGCTGGGTCTTGGAGAACCGGTGCACCTCGTCGATGAACAACACGGTCTGTTCACCGTGTACCGCGGCCCGGCGCGCGACGTCGATCACCGCGCGGACCTCCTTGACCCCGGCCGACAGCGCCGACAGCGCCTCGAACCGCCGCCCGGTGGCGCCCGAGATCAGCGCCGCGAGCGTGGTCTTACCGGTGCCCGGAGGTCCGTAGAGGATAAGCGATGCCGCACCTGAGCCCTCGGCGAGCCGGCGCAGCGGCGAGCCGGGTTGCAGCAGGTGGTCCTGCCCGACCACCTCGTCGAGCGTCGCCGGGCGCATGCGGACGGCCAGCGGCGCTGACGCGCCAACGGGACCGCCCGCGGTCGATCTCGTTTCGCCGGGAACGTCGAACAGACCGTCGGACACGCTTCTGCTTACCACGCCGCTACGACGGCGGCTGGGTCACGAAGTCGATGAGTTCCTCGACACGGCCGATCAGCGCTGGTTCGAGGTCGTTCCAGTCGCGCACACGGCCCCTGATCCGTTGCCACGCCCTGGCCGTGTCGGCCTGTTGGGTGTGGGGCCAGCCCAGCGCCCGGCATACGCCCTTTTTCCAGTCGGTGCCGCGCGGCACGACCGGCCACGTCGGGATGCCCAGCCGGGCGGGCTTGACGGCCTGCCAGATGTCGATGAAGGGATGCCCGACGACGAGTGTGTGGGCGCCCCCGGGTCCGCGTCGGACCGCGTCGGCGATGCGCGCTTCCTTCGAACCGGCGACCAGATGGTCGACGAGCACACCGAGCCGGCGTCCTGGGCCCGGCTGGAAGTCTTCGACGATGGTCACCAGATCATCGACGCCGCCGAGGTGTTCGACCACGACGCCCTCGACCCGCAGATCGGCGCCCCACACCTGTTCGACCAGCTCGGCGTCGTGTCGTCCCTCGACGTAGATGCGGCTGGCCAGTGCCACTTTGGCACGCGACTGCGGTACTGCGACGGAGCCCGACGCGGTACGCGCGGCCGCCGCCGGCGCCGTACGACGTGGCGCGGTGAGGATCACCGGCCGGCCGTCGATGAGGTATCCCGGACCTATCGGGAACGGCTTCCTGCGGCCGCGCCGGTCCTCGAGCTCCATCCGGCCGTATTCGACCCGGACCACCGCGCCGACATATCCCGTCTGGGCGTCCTCGACGACCATGCCGATCTCCACCGGCTGTTCGGTAGAGCGATTCTTCTTAGAGCCGTGCGGGTTTCGGGCCAGCACGTCACGGCCGTAGCGATCATCCACCCGACGGATCCTATGATCACAACCGTGCTGTTGAACCGCGCCACGGCGGAGGGAATCGCAAACGGCACCATCACGCTCGTGTTGAGGCGATGGGACGCGCCGCGCGCGAGGCCCGGCGGCACGCAACGCACGGTCGCAGGCACCATCCGCGTCGACGAGGTCACCGAGCATCCGGGCCGCTACCGCGTCACCGCCGCGCAGGCTCGCGCCGCGGGCTATCCGGACGCGAAAACGGCGCAGGAGGACTTGGACCGCAGGCCCGCACGGCACACGTACGTCATCGCGGTCTCCTATCTGGCGCCCGACGAGCGGCCCGAGCTTGCCTCCGACGACCGGTTGTCGGAGTCCGACGTGGCCGCGATCACGGCGCGGTTGAACCGCTGGGACGCGGCCAGCTCACCGTGGACGAGGCAGTACCTCGAGATGATCGGCGCCAACGAGGCGGTCCGCGCACCGGACTTGGCGGACCGCGTCGGTCTCGACGTGCCGCGATTCAAGCGCCGCGTGCGTCAGCTCAAGGGGCTGGGCCTGACTATCAGCCTCGACGTCGGATACCGGCTGTCGCCACGCGGCCGCGCGTATCTGCGGCTCACCAGTTAGCGCCGCCCGATACTGGCGCGCTAAGAGGCCGGCCCGCTGACCTCGGCGAGTTTGGCTGGGTCCGAGGTGATCTCGTCGATGATGGCGTGGATGAACCGCATTTTGCCCAGCACCGCGGGCGGCAACACGAACGGGTAAAGATCCGCCTTGCCCATTGAGCGGTTCACCATGTTCAGCGCCCACGCCAGGGGCAGCCACATCTCGATCATCGTGTCAAATCCGCTGGGCCCCAACACCCGTCGCTCAAAAGTGGCACCAGCGGGGGTGAAGCCGAACGCGGCAGCGGTGTCAAGGGTGTCGCGGATGTGTAGGTAGTGGGCGAATGATTCGGCCCAGTCCTCCGCGGGGTGCATGGTCGCATAGGAGGAGACGTAGTTCTGCTTCCAGTCCGGCGGCGGGCCCTCGTTGTAATGGCGATCGAGCGCGGCCTGGTAGTCGGCGTCCGGATCGCCGAACAACTCGCGGAACCGCTGCGAGTACGCATGTGAGATACCGATCAGCCGATAGAAGTAGTAATGGCCGATCTCGTGCCGGAAGTGGCCGAGCAGCGTGCGATACGGCTCCTCCATCTCCACCCGCAACTGCTCGCGGTGCACATCGTCGCCCTCGGCGAGGTCCAGTGTGATCACCCCGTTGTGGTGGCCGGTGAACACCTTCTCGAACTCGCTGGACAGCAAGTCGAACGCCAGGCCGAACTCGGGGTCCTCATCGCGACCGACGATCGGCAGCTTCAGCTCATACAGCTCGACGACGAGCCGGCGCTTGGCCTTTTCGGCCGCCGCGAATGCGGCCAACGCCTTGGCGTCGGCGTCGTTGGGCCGCGTACGCGTCAGCGCGCACGCCCTGCACAGCTTCCTGATCGGCCCCTTCTCGACAAGCCAATTGCATTTGGCCAGATGTAGATTCGCGCACAACTGATACTCGCTGGAGTCAACCGCGCCGCCGTGCTCGCTGTCCGATCCCGATGCGATGACCAGCAGAGCCATCTCGTCGAGTGAGAATCCCAGCCGGCTCCCGCACGACAGGCACAGCGAGTTCTCGAACGCCAGCCGCTGACCGCAGTTGGGGCAGTTGAAGTCACGCACGCAACATCTCCCCTTCGCACGGCGCCACGTCGACGGCGACGTCGATCACGCTGCGGTCCGAGTCGGTGTAGATGATGCCGCGCAGCGGCGGGACGTCGGCGTAGTCGCGGCCGAAACCGACGACGATGTAACGCTCGTCGACCATCTGGTCGTTTGTGGGATCCAAACCCAGCCACTGGTTTTGTGGCGTCCACACCGATGCCCAGGCATGCGTGGCGTCGATCCCGATCATGCGCTTCTTCCCAGGCGGCGGATCGGTCGCCAGGTATCCCGACACGTAACTGGCCGCCAACCCGTTGGCACGCAGGCAGGCGATCGCCAGCCGCGCGAAGTCCTGACATACCCCTTCCCTGGCCGCCAAAACCTCGTTGACGCCGGTAGACACCGTCGTCGAGCCGGACCGGTAGGTGAAGTCGGAGTAGATCCGCGACGTCAGGTCGCGAAGCACGTCGATCAACGGCCGGCCGGGCTCGAAACTGGGTGCGGCATAGGCGCGTAGCTCGTCGGTGATCTCCGGCGGCCGCAGGTCCAGCGTGAACTCGGTGGCCAGCGCACCGTCGAGGCCAACCGGCCTGGCGATCTCCCACGGTGCCCGTGCCGATCCGCCGCCGTAGAGATCGGGCGGCGGTGGATCCACTTCGACGACGGAGTTGCTCGTGATGCTCAGCCTGTCGTGACGTTCCGTGACATGGAAATACGAGCTGATGTTGCCGTACACGTCGCGGCTGGTGGAACTGTCCGCCGCCTCCGGCTCGATCACCAGTTCATGCGACAGGCACCGCTGCCGCGCGGAGTCGCGCGGGGTGAGGAACCCGCGGCCGTAGGAGCTGGTCACGACGTCGGAGTAGCGGTAGACCGTGCGATGCATGACCTTGTAGCACCGGCTGGACCCCGAAACGATGGGCACGTCGGTCACGGCACCATCCGGCGCTCGTCCGGCCCCCACAGCGGCTGCATGCCGCCGGGCAGCGACAGATGGGTCACGGTGATGACACGGGACAACTCGCGAAGGTCGCGGTGCGTCGAGTCGAGCAGGTCGGCGAGTTCGGCGCGCGTGCCATCGGCGGTGACCGCTTCGAGGTCGGCGGGGTCAAGCCGGCGCAGCCGGACGCCGATGTCGTCGACCAGGCGCTCCGGGCGTGACGATCCCGACGATCCGGGTAGCGCCTTGAGACCGGTCCGCAGCCGTTCGAGCTGGTAGACCAGCGACCGCGGGTTCTCGGCGTCGAACAACACCAGGTCGGCCACAGCAGCCACACTAACCTTGCCCAATGTGCGCCGCCGGTAGATGATCGCCGATTCGCATGCCACCAGCGTGGACTCGGTGACCGTTTGCTCCGCACCGGGGCTTCGCACCGTTGTCAGCGTCGCACGCAGCAGGGCGGTCAGCGTCAGCGCACGCTCGATTCGTTTGCCGATGTCCATCATCGTCCAGCCGACGTCCTGGACCATCGACTCGGCCGCCACCCCAGACAGCGCCAGCATGCCCGCCAGCGTCAGATTGTTCGTCGAGGACAGGAACGCGTCGCCTTCGGTCTGCGACTCCGGCGGCGAATCCTGCGCGTGAAGAAGCGCGCGCTCCACCGCCGCAAGCACCATCCAGGTGTCGTTGGACATCTGATCGCGCACGGCGCGGGCGGCCAAGCCGAGCCGCTCGACGGATTGGGCCAGCGAGCCCGCACGGTGGCGATCGGCCGTCAGCGACCACAGCGTGCTCTGCGCCGTCGCGACCATCTCGGCGTAATCAGCGCCCGCACCCGTATCGGTGCCGGTGATGTGGCCGAGCGCCGCGAGTAGCACCGGCACACATTCACTGCCCGGAAGCTCGCGGCGATAGCGGAATTCGTGATAGCGCTCCCTGGTGACGGTGAGCAGCCGGGCCATGTTCTCGGCGCGCTCCGCGTAGCGGCCCATCCAGAACAGGTCGGACAGCACGCGCGGCGAGCTGATCGCCCGCGTAGGGCTCGGCGTGATCGCAGGCAACTCGACCACATGTGCGGTCGGCACCCGCTCAGCCGTCACCCGAGTCGGTGTGCACACCCAGATATCTTTGGCGGCGATGTTATTCAACTTGAATGCCGCGTTGCCCGGGGCCAAGAGATAACCGAGCCCGCCGATCATCGGTGCGTAACCGCCGCGCTGGGAGACGGTGAACAGCCGCATTCCGACGCTGGCCGACGACAGCCCGCCCGCGTAGTAATCGGTTGGGGCCGAGGAGAACTGCGGCAGTTCTTGACCCACCCACTGCCACGGCGCGGCCTCGATGCGCGCGGTCAGCGACTCGAGCTGTGCGGACGACAGCCCGGGACCGACGATCGCCTCTGCACCCGTGACCGGCTTGATCAGCAGTGACGACAGGTTGGTCAGCAGATGCGAGCGTTCGGTGTTGATGCCGCCCCAATACACCGGAGCCGTTTGCAGCAAGGGTGTCTCGCCAAGCAGCCGCTCGGCCAACTCGGGCAGAAAGCGAAGCAGCCCAGGGCTTTCCAGGATGCCGCTACCCAACGTGTTGACCACCGTCACCGCGCCGCGCCGGAGCACCTCGACGAGTCCGACGACGCCGAGGCGCGAGTCGGCGCGCAGGTCAAGCGGATCCGCATACTCGGCGTCGACGCGGCGCAGCACCACGTCGACTCGTTTCAGCGTGCCCATCGACCGCATCCACAGCTTGCCGTCGCGCACGACCAGATCGGCGCTTTCCACCAGCGGGAAGCCCAGCACACTGGCCAGGTAGGCCTGGTCGAATGCGGTTTCGGAGTGGATGCCGGGACTGAGCACCACCACCACGGGCTCTTCGGCCGACTCCGGCGCGGCGTCGATCAACGCCAGCCGCAGCGCCTGCGCCCACGGCGAGGCAGGCCGCGGCCCGATCCGCTCGTACAGGTCGGGGATGGCGTGTGCCACCACACGGCGGTCGGCCAGCGCGTAACCCGCACCCGACGGCGCCTGCGTCCAGTCGGCATTCACCCGAAAATCGCCATCGGCGGTGCGGCTGATGTCGCAGCCGTGCAGGAACAGCTGGTGA
>DATFCF010000569.1:0-2622 GCA_035253445.1 Mycobacterium sp. | reverse complement strand
CGTGAACGCGTCGCGCACTATCGCAGCGGCGCGCAACTCGCTGCCCAACAGTCCTACGCCGAGATCGTCGACACGGTCGCAACTACCGCGGCCAGCGCACCCGCCGGCTGGTGGTGCCACGTCGACCTCGACGTGCTCGATACCGCCTCACTTGACGCCGTTGACTACCCACAGCCCGGCGGCGTGACGTGGAGCCAGTTGGAGAGCATTACGGCCGCATGTCTGGACGTACCCGGCTGTCTCGGCGCCAGCGTCGTCATCTACAACCCCGATCTCGACGAAGGGCGGGCCGCCGCGCGCATCGCCGACTACGTCGCGTTCATCGGAAAACGGCTGAGCGCCTAGACCAATACGCCTTCGGCCTTCAATGCGTGGTAACCGCCGACGACGTCGGTGGCACGGTGCAATCCGAGGTCCAGCAGCGACGCCGCGGCCAGGCTCGAGGTGTAGCCCTCCGAGCACAGCACCACCCACTCGACGTCGTCGTCGACGGCCTGCGGCAAGCGGGCGTCGCTGGTCGGGTCGCAACGCCACTCCAGCACGTTGCGTTCGATCACCAGCGCGGCAGGCACGCCGCCTTCGCGGTCGCGCTGGGCCTGTGGGCGGATGTCCACCAACAACGCGCCACGGTGCAGCGCGGCGGGCACTTCGCGCGCGGACAGTCGGCGCAGCCGTGCCCTCGCGTCGTCGAGCACTCGGTCGATACGGCTGGTCATCGCGTCACCCTTCCGGTGCGTCAGTGAGTTCGGTGCGCTTGCGGCGCAACGTTTCTCGCTGCGTCACCTCGTAGTACGACATCACCGTCAGCGGCGGCGAATAGGCATGCACGGAGAGCGTCGGTGTGACCGGAGCCGTCAGATCCCGCTCTGGCGCCCACACGACGTCGTGCACCCATCCCAACGGGAAGCCGGCCTGATCGCCTGCCCGCAGGCGGCGGCGACGCAACGCCTCACCGTCCCAGCGGGTTTCGCGCAACGCGCCGGACACCACGGTCAGCGCGCCGAGCGAGCCGCCATGATCGTGCAGTTCGGTCGAGCGATCCGGCACCCAGCTGATCAGCCAGATGTCGAGTTCGTCGTCGCCGTGCAACCGGGTGAACCAGCGCTCGTCCGTGGGCACGCCGCCAGGCGGCAGCAGGTGGTCGTAGCGGCCGGACAGCACGTCGTCTGCGCCGCGGTCGCTGGCGTGCAACAGATCGGGCAGCCGAAGCCGGGTGGGCGAGGAAACGGCTGGCGCGGCCGACGACAACACAGCAGAGTGTGCGGAAACCATAAAAGCTCCAGGAAAAACGACGGTCGGATTGGGGGTCGGCGATTACGCCTGACAACACTCCATAAATCCGGTCGGCTCCGTCACGGCCGCCAGTGTTGCATAGATTGGCAGCATGCGCAGGTACCCCCTTCGCGCCGCGGCCACCGCGGCGACCCTGGCGATCGCAGCCCTCACCGGATGCTCATCGGGCACCGAAAGCGAGCCCGCCTCGTCACCCACAGCGACGTCAGCCCCCTCCACGAGCGAGGAGACCCACACCGCGGCCCCGGGAGCCGTGGAAGTGTCTCCTGACGGCGTCACCACGGCCGTCGGCGCTCCGGCCGAGTCCACCGAGGAGGAGTACTTCCAGGCCTGCAACGCCGCGAAGATGTGGATGGAGCAGCAGGGCGGTGACAGGAAGACGCAGATCGAGCCGTATCTGAAGAGCGTGCAGTCCTCCGATGCGCCCGGTCCCGGCACCTTCGGCGCGCCCTGGTCCCAGCTGGCGCCGGGGCGACAGGCTGCGGTGATAGTCGCGGTCCAGGCCGCGGCCGACGAGCTCTGCGGGTAACGGGCTTTAAATCACGGCGACGAAAAACTCCCCACCGCGTCGGCAGCTCGACACGCGCGGCAGCAAGTATTCACGGCGCGAGAACACCCGCTCGTACTGTGGATCGGCACTGCCCTTTTCAAACCACCTTTCGCCATGCTGTGAAATTGCTCTTGCGTTGAAACTAGTTTCAACAAGTCGTGAAAATATCCAGGAGCACCGCCGCCATGTCCACTTCACCCAATTCACCCGATTCCGCCGCCCTCGACCGGCCATGGAAGCGCCCCGGCGCGGCGCGATACGCGCTCGACCGGCTGCGCGGCTTCCTGCGATCGCCTGTCGATGTGTACGAGCCACCGCCTGGCGCCGTTCAGGTTCAGCACGATGTACCGGTGACGACCCGCGACGGCACGGTGCTGCGAACGAATGTTCATTTGCCAAGCGGCGCAGGACCTTTCCCAGTGCTCATGTGCGCCCATCCGTACGGAAAGGACAACATTCCACGGAAGCAGCGGCGGGGTTACTCGGCGTCCTTTCAGTACCGGGTGCTGCGCCAGCCGGCGCGCGTGCGGTTCTCCAACCTGACCGGGTGGGAAGCGCCCGACCCGGCGTGGTGGGCGGCGCAGGGCTTCGCCGTGGTCAACTGCGACCTGCGCGGGGCTGGACGGTCAGACGGAGTGGGATCTCTGCTGTCCGACCAGGAAGGCGAGGACGTCTACGACCTCATCGAGTGGGCCGCGGAGCAGCCGTGGAGCACCGGCGCGGTCGGCATGATCGGCGTGTCGTACCTGGCGATCTCGCAGTGGAAGGCCGCTGCGCTG
>DATFCF010000568.1:0-10948 GCA_035253445.1 Mycobacterium sp. | reverse complement strand
AGTCGAAGCGGTAGATGACCAGCCAATCCGACCGGTCATCGGCGGGCGCGGTGACCTCCGCGCCGATGAACCCCGGATAAGTCGACGCTGCATCGTTCATTCCGTGCTGCCACGTCAAGAACTCCTTCTCGGTGCCGCGACGGACACGTTGACCGATGATGACCGTGACGGTGTTCTGGGTGACGTTCTGGGTCTGCATGCCGCTCCTCCCGCAGTCAGATCACTGGAATCGCGGGGTGGGAGCCGAGCTGCCTGTAGATCCGCTCGGGAGTCAGCGGGAGCGCGCGATAGCGCACCCCGGTTGCGTTGGCCACTGCGTTGGCCAGTGCCGGTGCCACCGGATTGATGCAGCACTCCGCCATGCCTTTGGCGCGCATCGGGCCGACTGAGTCGGTCGAATCGACCAACAGCACCTCGGTGCGCGGAGCATCGGCGTAGGTGGGGATCCGGTAGTTGCGCAGGTTCGGATTGGTCATCACGCCGTTGGCGTCGACGTGAAAGTTCTCCGTCAACGCGAAGCCGATCCCTTGTGTGACACCGCCTTCCACCTGTCCTCGCACCTGTGCCGGATTGATCACGACACCGGCATCGGTGGCCTGCACACTTTGGAGGATGCGAATCTCACCGGTGATCCGGTGGACGGCGACGCGGAAGCCGTGGGTGTTCGACGTGACGCTGCGTGGTGATCCATATGCCTTGCGCGCCTCGCTGAACCGAATGCCCCGCGCGCAGCCCACCTCGATGAGATCGTCGAGTGAGATGCGCCTGTCGCCGCAGATGATGCCGTCGTCGTCCATCGAGCAATCCGCGGTGGGGACCTCCATGTGCGACGCCGCCACTCCGAGGATCCGGTCTCGCAACGCGGTGGCGGCTCGCTGTACCGCATTGCCCGCGACGAACAGTCCCGCGCTGGCGAATGCTCCGGTGTCGAAACCCGTGCGATCGGTGTCGGACTGCACGAGGTGTATCCGAGCCGGCGTGGTGCCGAGCACAGTCGCCGCAATCTGGACATGCGCTGTCGAGGTGCCCTCTCCGAATTCGACGGTGCCGACTGCGATTTCGTACTTTCCGTCGTCGCGCAGTGTCGCCCATGCTTCCGAGATGTGTTCTGTCGGCGGTGCGGTCTCGTGCAAGGAACTCGCCACGCCGCTGCCGACGAGCCAGTCGTCGTCAAGGCCGTGCGCTGCGCCGTTGTGGCGCAACGCCGCGTCGATGAGGTCGATGCACTTGCCAAGACCGTCCTCGGTGAACGCGACGTCGTCGGGATGGTCGTCGAGCGCGAGAAGCGCATCGCCCGGCCGCACGATGTTGCGGCGCCGTAGATCCAGCGGATCGATATCGAGCGCGATGGCCAACTCGTCCATGGCCGATTCCACCGCGAACGCCGGCTGGGTCATGCCGTAGCCGCGCAGCGCCCCGCTCGGCACGGTGTTGGTGTAGACGGAGTAGGCGTCGAATTTCTTGTTCGGACAACGGTATATGGCGATGGCGGCACCGGCGGCGAACAACGTTTCACCGCCGTGATTTCCGTAAGCACCGGTATTGGACACATTGCGGAACTGGACGGCGGTCAATGTGCCGTCGGCGCGGGCGCCGAGCTTGACGGTGATCTTCATCGGGTGGCGAGGAGAAGCCGTCGTGAACTCCTCTTCCCTGGTGTACTCGAAGCTGACCGGGCGCCGGGTGTCGAGGGTGGCCAGCGTCACGAGATCCTCGGAGATCACCTCCTGCTTGCCGCCGAAGCCACCGCCCACCCGCATGCAGAACACCCGGAGTTGGTCGGGACGCAGATCGAACAGGTAGGACAACTTGACCTTGGCGATCGACGGCGATTGCGAGCTGGTGCGCACGTTCAGCCGGTCGTTTTCCATCCAGGCGATCGACCCGTGCGTCTCCAAGTGTGCGTGCTGGACGCGCGGCGTGAAGTATGTGCCCTCGTGGATCACGTCGGCTTTCGCGAAACCCGCTTCCACATCGCCGATCTGGCCGTGAAGTTCGAGCAGGATGTTGCGCACTGGATCGCGGACGAACGGATCTTCGGAGCCGTGCAACTGTGGCGCCCTGTCCGCCATCGCCTCTTCGGGGTCGAAAACCGCGCGCAGCGGCTCGTACTCGACGACGACCTTGCGGCAACCCTCTTCGGCGGCGGCCACCGAGTCGGCGAGGACGGCAACCACACGCTGGCCGACGAACCGCATGACGTTGTCGAGGATGTAGGTGTCGTCGGGATCGACGAGATGGTCGGTGTGGATCGCCGTGGTGAAGCGTTTACGCGGGACGTCCTGCCAGGTGTAGACGCGATGCACACCGGGAACGGCCAGCGCGGCGGACTTGTCGATGGACACGACGCGTGCGTGCGCGTGCGGCGAGTGCAGCACCTTCAGGTGCAGCATGCCTTCCATCTGGGTGTCCATGGTGAACTCGGCTCGTCCCGTCACCACGTCGGTGGCAGCCGGCGCCCCGACACTGGTGCCGACCGCCTTGCCGGGCGCGGCTTCCTCGATGGCTGCCACACCGTTGATCGCATCCTCGATGGCGCGATAACCCGTGCAGCGGCAGAGGTTTCCCTTCAGGGCACGCGGGAGGTCTTGCTTCTGCTCGTCGGTGAAGGTCGCCGAGGTCATGATCATGCCTGCGGTGCAGAAGCCGCATTGGAAACCAGGGGCGTCGCGGAACTGTCGCTGCAGCGGGTGAAGGTCGTCCGGTGTGCCGAGGCCCTCGATCGTGGTGACCTCCCGGCCCTCAGCGCGGAACGCCGGCGTGATGCAGCTGTGTATGGGGGTGCCGTCGAGCCAAACAGTGCAGGCACCGCAATCGCCTGCGTCGCAACCCTTCTTGACACCGTGATATCCGAGCGAACGCACGAAGGTCCGCAGGCACTGGCCGGGGCGCGGCTCCTCGTCGAAGGTATTGCCGTTGACGTTGTAGGTCATCGCCGGTCTCCCGTGACCAGTTCGATCCGGATCTCTTCTGCGTAGTGCTTGGCGAGATGACGGCGATGGTCGGGTGTCCCGTTTGCGTCGTCGAACCATACTTCGTCGGGCAGTGCGTCGATGCGCTGCTGCAGTGCGTTGGCGTCGGGTATGGAATCGAACGCCAGCACGATCGGGTGGGTCGTCGCTGCGGTGATCGTCAGCAGCAGATCGCCCGCATCGGGTGACTGCGTGGCGATCATGAATATCGTCGAGCGCCCGAGCTGGGTCAGCGTAAAGCGGCGGTGCGCGTGGCGTTTTCGCAATGCGCTTATCGGGATGTCGATCCTGCGCAGCACTTCGCCGGGGCCGAGGATGTTCTCGTGGTTGCCGGTCACGAACTCGGCGGCCGCAGCGGTGCGTTCCGAACCGTCACGCGCCCACAGCGTGTACACGGCCTCCAGTGCCACCGACATGGTGATCATCGGGCCTGCGGGCAACGACATGCAGATGTTGCCGCCCACCGTGGCCGAGTTCCACACCTTGAATGACGCCAAGAAGGCCTCGCAGCTCGTCTTGAGCAGGGAGCCAGCGCGCCAGTCGGCTGGGGCGCCGAATTCGTGGAGCTCTCTGACGGTGCACGTCGCCCCGATGCTCAGGCCGGCATCGGTGGCCTCGATGGCCTGCCAGCCAAGTGGCACGAGGTCGACCAATCGGCGTACACAAGGTTGCTGTTCGGAGAACAACCAGGTTCCGCCCGCGAGCCATGCATCGCCGTCGCGCCAGAGTTCACCCGGTCGCTCCGGAGGGCGACGAACAACGTCTTCAACTGTGTTGATGTCGATTTGAATGCCCTCTCGACGAGCGGGTTACCGAGTGGTGCTCCCGACGCGCAGGCCCACAGTAGTCATCCCGCAACCCGCGCGGACCGTTTTGCCGTTATCGGCTGACGGTTACGTAAAAAGGGCTTCCCGGCAAACGGAATGACTCGGCCTATTCCTGGTCGAGGTAGGCGACGATGGCGTTGGTCAGTCCGCGCCGCGCCTCGCCTCCATCGGGATGACCGTCACCGGCATGCCCGCACTGAACGCCATCGCGTCGTTAGATTTGCGTTCGCGAGTGTCCGGTTATTGCACGCAGAATTCGCCGAAGCGTGTCATAAGTGGACACTCGACGTGAGACTAGTCGCCGCCCGTCATCTGCCCGAGCGCACGCAGGAACACCCGGCGATCACCGGCGGACAGCTTCCCGAGCCAGCGCTCCTCGCCCCGCTGAATCTCCTGCTGCACGGCATCTTTCACTGCGCGGCCCGACTCCGTGATGGCCAGTAGTCGCACACGCCGGTCGTCGGGATCCGGCGTGCGCTCGATGTACCCCTTGTCCTGCAGCTCGTCGAGCGTGGGGATGATGCGCGTCTTGTCGGCGCCGATCGCCCCGGCGAGCGCCGCCTGTGTCCGCACCGACGAGTAGTGGTCGAGGGCCAGCAGCACGCTGTAGCCCCACATCGACACGCCGTGTGCCTTCAGCACGGGGAGCTCGGCCGCCATCAGGTCACGCACGAGCGGGGCAAGCGTCGCCGCTAGGTCGGGTCGCCTGGACTTCGACGGCATGCACAGATACTAAACATTGACCAATGGTATGCATGCGCATACGATATGCAAATGCATACCATTGCCGATATCCGTCCCTTTCATCGCACTGTCGTCGCCGCGTCCGTCGACGTCGTCAACGCCGTCACGCTCGACGACCTCAACCGACCGACACCCTGCGCGGGCTGGAACCTTGCCGACCTACTGACCCATATGACCGTGCAGCATCACGGATTCGCCGCCGCCGCCCGCGGTCACGGTGCCGCCCTCGCTGTCTGGCAGCCGTCAACGGTTGCCGACGCGGTGGCCGCCGATCCCGCAGGCGCATACGCCAAGGCCGCCGCCGGCGTGCTTGACGCTTTCAGCGCAGACGGCGTGCTCGACGCGACATTCGCCATGCCCGAATTCGGTCCTGATGCAACAGTTCCGGGGGCCATGGCGATCGGCTTTCACTTCGTCGACTATGTCGTTCACGGCTGGGACGTCGCACGCTCGATCGACGCGCCTTTCGAGTTGCCTGCCGACGTCATCGACGCGGTGCTGCCTCTGACTCTGGCCGTCCCCGATGGCGAGTTCCGTGAGGCGGAGGCCAGCCCGTTCGCACGCGCGATCACCGCAACCGCCGCTGCCAATAACGTCGACCGCATTCTGCTGCACCTCGGTCGGTCACCGGCCTGGGCGCCTGCGACCTAACGCGGGTCGATCTCGTTGCGTAGCTTCTCCGCCGGATAGACGGACGCACCGGCCGCCCGAATGCGCTCGGACAGCGCGCGGTCCGAGGTTGCGACGCGGATCTCGCCAGGATGGGCGTCCTCGCGGACCAGTCGGACGATCTCGTCGTCGGCCGAGTTCGCCGCGGCCTTCGGCGCATGCGCAACCGTGATCACAGCCGAATCCACCGGCGGCGACAGTGGCTGCTCGAAGACCACCGTCACGTCGTCGCCGTGAGCCGTCGCCCATTGCTCGAGCAGGCTGATCAGTGTGCCCATGGCGCGACGACGGTCACGCCACCAGCCGTCGGGCCGGGACCCGATCACGTTCATCCCGTCCACGATCCAGCGCACCATGGCTACTACTTGGTGCCGAAGATGCGGTCGCCGGCGTCTCCGAGGCCGGGCAGGATGTAGCCGTGTTCGTCGAGTTGCCGGTCGACGGCGGCGGTGTAGAGCGGCACGTCGGGGTGGGCCTGATCCATCGCGGCGATACCTTCGGGACAGGTCAACAGGCAGACGAACTTGATGGACTTGGGCCCGCATTCCTTCAACCGGTCCACGGCGGCGACGGCCGAGTGGCCGGTGGCCAGCATCGGGTCGACCACCACCACGTCCCGCTCGTGCAGGTCTCCCGGCATCTTGAAGTAATACTCCACGGCCACAAGGGTCTTCGGATCGCGGTAGAGGCCGATATGGCCGACGCGCGCACCAGGCACCACGCTCAGCATGCCGTCCAGGATGCCCGTGCCGGCGCGCAGGATCGAGACGAAGACCAGCTTCTTGCCGTCGATGACGTTGCCGGTGGTGTTCTCCAGAGGCGTTTCGATCTCTATCTCGTGCATCGGCATGTCACGCAGCACCTCGTAGGCCATCAGCGCCGATACCTCGTGCAGGAGCTGGCGAAAGCTGTTGGTGGATGCATCCTTTCGACGCATCAGCGTGAGTTTGTGCTGAACCAGCGGGTGGTCGACGAGGTGAACGGTGCCCATGATCTAGAAGACCGTGCCGTCGCTGATCACCGACAGCGGCGGCAACCCGTCGCGTAGCCGCTGCGCCAGCGCACGCCCGGCCGCCCACGTGCCGCCCTCCAACACGCATGCCAGTGGCATCTGTTCGGCATCCACCCGAAGACTCGCGCGTACCAGCGGCGCGAGTTCGTCGAGCAGCGCCACCGTCAACGCCCGCCATTCGACGATCAGTTCGTCACCGACCTTCCACGTGCGCTCGGTCCAGGCCGGGTCGCGCAGGCGCAGCACGCCGGTGTCCAGCAGCAGCCCGCCGTTGCGGTACTCGGGCAGGCCGGTCAGTGTGTCGAGCCCCTCCACGCCGACGCCGGCCCATCCGAGAGGTTCCAGCAGCGAATACGTCAGCCACTGCGACAGCTTGTGGAACGGCATCCAGCCATCGGTCAAGCCGGGGCCGCGCACCGCCGCGTGGCGCCAGCAGTCGCCCAACGGCTCAGCACCAATGAGGTTGTCCGTCAACCAGATACCCGACAGCGACGTCAGCAGCAGGGACAGGATGTCCTGCACGATCACCGGGGCAGGGGGCGCGACCAGCACGTCGAACAGGCCTCCGGGCCTGCCCTGGGGACCGAACACCTCGGGTTGTGCGGCGAGCGCCTCGCCCAGCCTGCGCAGCAACAGTACGCGGCCGTCGAGACCGACAAGCGGGTTGGACGGCGCGACCTGGAACGCCGAGGCCAGCCGGTCGGCGTCCACGCCGCGTAGCCCCGTCGCATCCGCTTGCCAAGGTTGCGCCGGGTCGCTGGAGAACAGCCCGCCTGCGAACGCGTGCCAGCTTGCGACGGCAAGCCCTTCGGAACGCGAGAAGCGTTGCCCACTATCGGTTTCCGAATACGACCAGTCCGGCCCGGCTCCGGCGTCGAGCAGCACGCTGACCACGACGAGGTCGATCATCGCCCGCACATCGAGATCAGCCCTGCGATCCACACCGCCGGCCTCGAATTGGCGCCAGCGGCTGTGGAAGGGGATTTTCAGGTCGGGGTAGCGCGCACGCGTGATGTCGGCGACTTCTGCCGCGGCTGTCGGCAGCGCATCGTCATCCACGCTGAACCAGCGCGAGTCGCCGGCCCTTGCGCGTTCGAGGAGTTGGCGCGCGCGCTCACGCACGGCGGTCGTGCTGCGGAGCGTCGCGGCGGCCGTATCGGTGTCGTCCAATCCGCGGCCCTTGGCCATTTTCAGCTCGTCACTGTCGGGCACCGGGCCAGGGGTGAAGTAGCCTGCGGCCATCTTGGCGTCGATCTCGACACGAGCGTCGGCCGGGATCAGCTCGTCGGGGATATCCACCCGCTCACCGACCTCGATGCCCGAGCCGGTGATGGCGTCGTACTTCATGTTGCTCATCGAGACCAGGCGGTGGATCTTGGTGATGCCCAGCCAGTGCAGTACGTCGGGCATCAACTCCTGGAAGCGCATGTCCTGCACGCCCGCCACGCACTCCGTGCGGGCGAAATACTGGTCGGCGGTATCACCGCCCGACTGGCGCTTGCGGGCGTTGTACACAAGGAATTTGGTCACCTCGCCGAGTGCACGCCCTTCCTTGCGCGAGTAGGCCACCAGCCCGACACCGCCGTGCTGTGCGCCCTTGATGGACTCCTCGATCGCATGCGTGAGATAGGGACGGCACGTGCAGATGTCGGAGCCGAAGACGTCGGAGCCGTTGCACTCGTCATGTACGCGTGCAGTCAACTCGACGCCGGGATCGGCGAGATCGCGGGCGTTACCGAAGATGTAGATCGTCTGCCCGCCGATCGGCGGCAGGAACACCTCGAGGTCCGAGCGGGTCACGAGCTCCGGATACATGCCGCCGGTCTCCTCGAACAGCGCGCGGCGCAGATCTGTCTCACTGCAGCCGAAGCGCGCCGCCACGCCCGGCAAGTGCCACACCGGCTCGATCGCCGCCTTGGTGACCAGCGCCGCGCCGCTGGGCAGCAGGACGCGGCCGTCCGGGTGAAGGCGTCCCTTCTGTATGGCGTCGGTGACCTCCGGCAGGATCACGTGTGCCTTGGTGACGGCGGTGGTGGGGCGGATGTCGTAGCCCGCGGCCAGCTCGCCGGAGAACGCGTCGGCCACCATGGCGCCCCAGGGATCGAGGCTGACGATCGTGCCTGGCTGACCCCACTGCGGGTACGGGCCGATGACGTCCGTTGGCGCCGTATTGGTGAGGTCGGCCCTGTGTTCGCGTGACAGTGTGCCCGCGGCGACTGCCAGTGCCCGGTAGACGCCGTACGAGCCGCTGTGGGTTCCGATCACGTTGCGGTGGGCACGGGTGGTGGTGGTGCCGATCACCGGCCCGCGCTCGGCGGCGGTTGACGCGCCCCAGCTGATCGGCAGCGCGCCGAAGCCGCCACTGTGCGAGGTCAGGCGAATGTGGCCGGTGGCGGACATAGTCGTTACCTCTTCTCAAGAGGGCCCGGCGACTCGCATCGCCGGAAAGGCGCCAGCATACGACGATTCAGCGGGCCGGGGCGGGTGGTAGAGCTCGGCGAGCAGGTCGACGACGGCGCGGACGCGGCCGAAGATTCGATTGGTCAGGTAGCAACACGGCCCATTACGTCAGACGACACCGTCGCTCTCGTGCCACACTTGCGGGCAACTTTTCAGTGCGATCGGCGGTTGTGGCGATGACGGACTTGAGTCCTGCGGGCGTCGGCCCACACGTCCAGTCCATTGTCGACGCTCTCGCGCAATCGCTCGACAGGGCGGTCCTGCTCGATGACTCATCGCTGACGCCGATCACGCACAGCCGTCAGATCGGGGAACTCGACGACGTGCGCATGTACAGCCTTCTACAGCGCGGAATCCGCCCCGACCTCAAGGCCAAGCTCTACTCGTTGGGAATCGGCACAGCCACGGAAGCTTTCTGGACGCCGGCGCTCCCCGAGGACGGGATGATGACGCGATTCTGCGTGCCGATTTGTTCAACAGACGAGAGGTTTGGCTACCTGTGGGTGCTCGATCCGCAGCATTCGCTTTCCGATGACGGTCAGGAGCTGGCACGGCGAGCGGGCCGGGACTTGCAAGCGGTTCTTGACCGCAGAAACGCCGCCCTGCGCGCTGAGGAGTCGTCGCAGCAATCACTTCTCGCGAAGCTACTCGATGGTGGCACCGGCGAAGCGTCCGAATATCTCCTTCAGGAGCTGCAGGAGAAAGACATTGCGCAGCCGGACAGTCGGGTGAGTGTGTTCGCCTTTAAGCCGGCCTTTCCCGAGCCGTCCGATCCGATTGAGCGGACCATGTCGCTGCGACTGCGCCTGACCGCCACTGACCCATCGCATCGATGGTTCGCCCTTGCCGGACAGCCGACGGCGGTCCTGGCAGTGTCGCGCCCCGAAGCTCGCGTCGATGTCCGTCGGGTGTCGTCGGCGGTGGTGGATGAGATCGATGCCGCCTACGGTCAGCGGCGAGCCATCGGCTGGTCAGGGGACTGGTTACCGATTTCGCAAGCAGCACAAGCATTTCGGAATGCGCGGTTGGCACTGGCCCTCGCTGAGATCGGGGCTTGCAAGAAGAAGTTGGCGGTATGGACCGAACTGGGTTCATGGCGAACCATCGCGGTTCTTGCGGATAGCTATTCAACCCACTCCGCCGATCTCGCCGAGCTGGTGCATCCGGGAATCGTCGGCATGATCGAAGGTGGCCGCGACGATCTCATTCACACCCTCGATGCGTATCTCACGCACGGTGGTGATGCACGAAAGACCGCCGAATCCTTGCACCTTCACCGATCAACTCTCTATTACCGACTCGAGAAGATCACCGAGGAGATCGGCGGTGACTTGAGGGACGGTGAAGTCCGCTTCGAGTTGATGCTCGCCATTCGGCTCGCGAACATGGCACGGCTGTACCAAATTTGAGCTCCAGCCATTTGACGCATGCCTAACATCGGCCGGGTTCCGACACGTGTCGGAACACACCGACGGAAGTTCCGACATCACGCCGGTGAGAGTCGCGCGCTCCGCACCTAATATCAACTCCCACATCTCGATATCAACTCCCAACATCTCGCCCTAAACGGCAGCGCGGTCTACGATCGACGAAGGGTTTGATCTGACAATCGCACATATATACAACGTTTCAGTAGACGTTGATTGCCAGGCGATCGATCCGCCGCATCGAGCATCGGAGGATGCAATGAGCGCGACACCCACATTGAAGAAGGCGCTGAGCCAGCGCCAGCTGACGATGATCGCCATCGGCGGCGTGATCGGCGCGGGCCTGTTCGTCGGCTCGGGCGTCGTCATCGGCGATACCGGGCCAGGGGCGTTCATCACCTACGCCCTTGCCGGCGTCCTGATCATCATGGTCATGAGGATGTTGGCCGAAATGGCCGTGGCCAATCCGTCGACCGGATCGTTCGCCGACTATTCCCGAGCCGCGATGGGCAACTGGGCCGGATTCTCGGTCGGCTGGCTGTACTGGTACTTCTGGGTGATCGTCGTCGGCTTCGAGGCGATCGCGGGCGCGAAGATCATTCAGTACTGGATCGACATCCCGCTCTGGTTCTGCGCCCTGGTCCTGATGATCTTGATGACCGCGACAAACCTGTTCTCCGTGTCGTCCTTCGGCGAGTTCGAGTTCTGGTTCGCCGGCATCAAGGTGGCCGCGATCCTGGCCTTCATCGCGATCGGCGCGTGCTTCGTGTTCGGCCTGTGGCCCAACAAGTCGATGGACTTCTCCAATCTGACCAGCCATGGCGGGTTCATGCCCCT